>DATNFQ010000100.1:0-15249 GCA_035606295.1 Patescibacteria group bacterium | reverse complement strand
CGGTGGATCGCACCGATCTTGGCCGCGATCAGGGCGTCGCCCTCGCGGTGGTCGCGCCGGCGCTCCGAATGCCCGACTTCGACGAAGTGGCAGCCGAGATCAGCGAGCATCGCTGCCGAGACGTCGCCGGTATGCGCCCCTGCATCGTCAGCGTGGACGTCCTGCGCGCCCCAGGCGATCGCCGTCCGACACAGGGCGTCGCGGGCCACATGGATCGCCGTGAACGGTGGCAGGACGAACAGGTCGCGGTCGTCGAGCTTCGAGAGCGCGGGGACGGCTTGCGCGAACCAGGCACCCGCCTCGCTCGGGCTCAAGTTCATCTTCCAGCTCGTGCCGATCAACGGCCGGCTCATGCGGTCACGCCGGCGAACCGCGCCATGGCGTCATCGACTGCCCGCATGACGACCCGCCCGCCCTCTGCCGTCCCTTCGGGATGCCCCTGGATGGCGCCGCCGACGCCGATCATCAGGTCGGCCCCGCCGACCTCGACGAGCGAGGCGATATGGTCGGCGCGGATCCCACCGCCGACCATCGGGAGTGTCGGCTGGAGTGACTGCCAGCCGTCCCGACAGCCGTCGAGGACCGCCCGGTAGCGCGACATCTCGAGCGGCCGCGGCGCCCAGGGCGTGCTGCTGAGGACGGCATCGGCTCCTGCCAGGCGGGCAAGACGGCCGAGCAGCAGTCGATGGCCATACCCACCGGCGGTCGGGGTCGTGAACGTCTCGATACCAGCCGTATGGACGAGGATGGGGACCCCCAGATCCGCCTCGGCGAGGGCCTGGACGGCATCGAGGCCGGTCGCGAGGCCATTGACCATCAGCGCGTCGGCTCCGCCGTCGAGGGCCGCGCTCGCGGTGTCGACGAGGCGAGCCGGTCGGGTGGTCACGTTGGCGACATACCGCGCACGGTGCCCGGTCTCATCGGCGACCCGATCGAGGGTCGCGGCGTAGGCCGTGGCGCGATCCGCGACCCGGGCGAACGTCGGATCGGCAAGCAGCTCATCGTCCTTGATCAGGTCGACGCCGCCGCGCGCGCTTTCCTCCACGAACCGAGCGCCGACATCTGGCGGATAGCCGGTACACGGCTTGATCATGTTGATCACGATCGGGCGGCCCGCGACACCCGTGATCCGGCGCCAGCCGGCCGTCCCGTGTCGTGGCCCCGGAAAACCCGCGACGAACTCCGACGGCACCTCGATATCGACCAGACGGGCGGCGATCGACGTCGACGGGTCGTTCCCGAGCAGCGTCGTGATCAGCATCGGGAACTGCGGGCCGAAGTTGACGATCGGGAACCCGACGCGCAGCAACGAGGTCGAATCCTCGACGGGCTCGCCGGCGATGACCTCATCGGCTGTGAGCGGCCGGAGCTCGATGACCCGCCCGCCGTACTCGGCGCGCATCGCATCGGTGATGCCAGGGACCGGAGTCCAGGTCCCGATCGTCTGGCCGGTCGCGAAGGCGTTGGCCGCTTCCTGCTCACGACCAGACGGAAGGTCTGCCAGGTACGTCGCGATGAGCTCGACGCGGGTCATGCGACCGCCTCGCGCAGTGCCGGGTAGAGACGACGGAACGTCGTGAGCCGTGCCCTCGCCTGTGCGGCGCGGTCCGGGTCCGGCGCCACGGAGCGCTCGATCCTGGGCGGTACGGCGGTCCGGACATCGTCCGCGAGCCCGGCAGCCACGAGCGCGCAGGCCGCGGCACCGCGCGCAGCCGCATCCTGGGGATCCGCGACGATCTCGAGCGGGCGGTCAAGGGCGTCGGCGATCAGCCGCGTCCACACGTCACCGATGCTGCCACCGCCCACGGCGCGGATCGTGCCGGGGGTGATCCCGTACGCGAGGCCGTATTCGTACGCCCAGGCGATCTGGCTCGCGACACCCTCCATGACAGCCCGGATCAGATGCGCCCGGCCGTGGTGCAGCGCCAGTCCGACGAACGCTGCCCGGGCGGCATCATCGAACAGCGGGACGCGCTCGCCGGTCAGCCACGGGACGAACTGCAGGTCCTCCATCTCGTCGGCGACCGCCTCGACACTCGCATCGATCGAGGCGTGGTCGCGTTCCTGCGGACCGCCCAAGCCGGCGATCTGCCGATCGAGCCAGGACAGCGCGGCGCCGCCGGTCGCGATCTCGAGCCACAGCAGCCACCCGGGCGGTGCGATGTGGCGGAGCGGGCCCAACCGACGGCCCGGGTCCTCGAGGCGCGTATCGGACAGGATCCCGAAGTAGACGGCGGTGCCGAGTGACAGATGGACATCGCCGATCCCGACGGCACCCGCCCCGATCTGACTCGCCGGCACGTCGCCCGCACCGCAGGCCACCGGGGTCCCGGCCCGGAGTCCCGTCGCCTCGGCGGCTTCGGGCGTCAGGTAGCCGACGACCTCGGTGGCTCCGATGATCGGCGGGAGCTTGTCGATCGGGATCTCGGCGAGCCGGCATCGGTCGGGATCCCAGCCACCGGTCTCGGGATCGACCAATCGGAATGCGCTCGCTCCGGTGGGATCGATCGCCGCGGTCCCGGTGAGGCGCGCGACGACCGCCTCCTTGCAGTCGAGATACCAGGCGGTCCGCCGCGCGATGTCCGGCTGATGCGTTTCGAGCCAGCAGATGCGGGGCGCGATGTCCTTCGCAGTCAGCACGGCGTCGAACCGGGGGTAGCCGTCGTCAGGCCCGGCCGCGCGCCGGATCCGGGCGGCCTCGACGCTGGAGCGCTGGTCGAGCCATGACAGCATCGGTCCGAGCGGGACACCCGAGGCATCGACCGGGACGACCGAGAACATCTGCGCCGTGAGCGCGACGGCGGCGACGTTCACCGGATCCACACCGACGTCCGCCAAGACCTCTCGGCTGGCCGTACCGAGCTCGGCGACCATCGCCTCGACGTCCTGCTCGACGTGGTCGGCACGTGGCGTCGAAAGGCCGTAGCTTCGAACGCGAGACCCGAGGACGCGGCCGGCGGCATCCACGACCACGGCTTTGACGCCGCTCGTCCCCACGTCGTAGGCGACGACGACCGGACTCGTCATCTCAGCGGGCGGCGGCATCCGCGCCGGGCGTCTCGGCTCCGGGCACGCTCCTGCTGAACACCTCGAGGAAGCGATCGTTCTCCTCGATCGTCCCGATCGTCACGCGGACGTACTGGCCCTCGAGCCGATGGGCCGCGACGCGTCGCAGGAGCAGGTGCTCGGCCTTGGCCTCGGCGACGTAGTCCGAGCTGGGACGCCCGGTGGCGGTCACGTCGATCGTGATGAAGTTCGTCTCGGACGGCCATGGCACGACGCCCGGAAGCGTCGAAAGCACCGCGAAGAGACGATCGCGCTCGTCGCTGATGTACCCGCGGCGTCGGTCGAGGTAGCCAGGCTCGCGCACGGCGGCCAGACACGCACGAGCCCCGACCAGCGAGACGCTGAACGGTATCCGCACGCGGAGCAGCAGATCGATGACGGCCGGGTCGGCCAGGCCGTAGCCGACGCGAACGGCAGCGAGCCCGTACGCCTTGGACATGGTCCGCGTGACGATCAGGTTCGGGAACCGGCTGATCAGCGGGGCGAATGATCGGCCGTACCCGCATTCGAGGTAAGCCTGGTCGATCACCGTCGGGATGCCGGTCTCGAGGACCGCCACGACCTCCTCCTCGGTCCAGCTCCGACCGATCGGGTTGTTGGGGCTGCACAGGAAGATCAGCTTGGTTCGTGGCGTGACCGCCGCCCGGATCGCCGGGATATCGAAGCCGAGATCGGCGGTCGTCGGCACGAGCACCGCGACGCCGCCGTTCAACCGCACCTGCGTCTCGAAGAAGGCGTACGTCGGCACCGGGATGACAGCCTCGTCGCCGGGGGTGATGAACGTGCGCGTGACCACGTCGAGGATCTCGGTCGAGCCGTTGCCGAGGATGACCGAATGCTTCTCGACGCCCGCGAAGTCGGCCAGCGCGTCACGGAGCTCCCACGCCGAGTTGGGGTAGAAGTTGGCCTCGCGCATCGCGCTCAAAGCCGCCTCGATGACGACGTCGTCGGGCGGTAGCGGGCACTCGTTCGACATGAGCCGGGCGAGCTCGCGATGCTGCCACGCGAAATCATGGTGGCTCGCGTCGTAGCCGGCCGCGGCCCAGAGCTCCGGACGAGCGAACGAGCGGAGCCAGTGACCGTCGTGACCGGGATCGTCGGTCTCAGGAGCGGCCGGCGCGCCGGGCGTGGTCGCGTTCGTCGCGCCCGCGGGGTCCGTCACGCGTGTCATGCCACGCCCCTTCCGCGCCGCGTCCGCCGGATCGTGAGCTCGAAGAGATTGGGCACGTAGTGTTCCTCCGAATAGAGCACGAGGGTCCCGTCGTCGGCGCGCTCCGTCTGTGAGACACGAAGGACCGGTTCGCCCTCCTCGAGATCGAGGACGCGAGCGACCCGCCGCTCGGCCCCGACAGCCGTGATGGATGCCGATCCGCCGGCGAGCGTCACGCCGCAATCGACCTCGAGGAAGCGGTAGACCGAGCCGCCCTCGTATGGATTGGCCGCGCGGGCCGCGATCGCTACGGGGATGGCATCGACGGCCGCGACGGCGCGCACGTCGTTGGCGAGGATCGCTCGCTCGATCCACAGGACGCGGCCCGCCGGCGGGAGACCGAGCGCCTCACCGACCTCCTGGGGCGCGGGCTGCTCGGCCGCCCGGATCACCTGGACGCCGAGCTGCTGATGCGCCGCCCGGATGGCCTCGGTCACTCCGAGGTCGACGTCGAGCGCGCTCTCCATCTTGGTGCTGACGCTCGTCACGAACGTCCCCAGACCGTGCACGCGCCGGACGAGGCCCGCCCCTGCCAGGTTCTGGAGCGCCTCGCGCATGGTCGCGCGGCTGACGCCATAGGCCGATGCCAGGGCAGGCTCGGACGGCAGGCGGTCGCCCGGCCGGTACTCGGCCTCGATCGCCGTGGAAAGTTCGCCCATGACCGCCTGGACGGCCTTCCCCATCACTCCCTCGGGTTGTCTGACCACTGTTGTCGGACGTGTGGACGATAGTAGCGGCGCGGTCAAGCCCCCGGCGTTGCGCGGCGGCCGCAGCGGTCAGCGGCGAACGTCTCGAGGTATATCAGCGCATCGGGGGCAGGGATGCGCCCGTCGTGCGCCCGTGCAGGCGGTCCAGCAGGACCTCGTGGAGCACGCCGTTCGTGGCAAGGCCCTCTCCTGCCGCGAAGGACCGGCGCCCGTCGAAATCCGTGATCCGGCCGCCAGCCTCCTCCACGATGATCCAGGGCGCCGCCAGGTCCCATGGTCCGAGATCGCGCTCCATCATGGCCTCGGCGGCGCCATCGGCGACGAGCGCATAGCCCCAGAAGTCACCGAATCCGCGCTCTCGCTAGACCGTCGGCAGTAGGGCATCGAAGCCGTCCGCGACCTGCGACGCATGCATGTCGGTGACGGATCGGAACAGGACCTGGGCGACGTCCAAGTCGGCCCGGTCGGAGACGTGCAGGCGCCGGCGTTCGCGGCGACCCCCGCCGATCGTCCAGGCCCCCTCCCCGCGGCTGGCCCACCAGCGCTGCCCGAGGGCTGGGGCGCTGATGACACCGACCTGGATCTCGCCATCACGTTCGGCGGCGAGGAGCGTGCCGAACAGCGGGACGCCGCGCATGTAGTTGTGCGTGCCGTCGATCGGGTCCACGTACCACCGCGTAGAGCTGGAGCCCACCGCGGACCCGTACTCCTCCCCGACGATGTCGTGGTCGGGAAAACGCTCCGCGAGCCGCGACCGGAGGGTCGTCTCGATGAGCTTGTCGACCTCTGTCACGAATGACCCGTCGGCCTTCGCCTCGACCGTCAACTCCTGACGCAACCCACCGAGGGCGAGCTCGTCGGCGACGTCGGCGCTTGCGATCGCGAAGTCGAGCCACTCGCGAAGCTCGTCCGGATCCGCGCGACGGAGTCCCGCGCTCCAGTCCGCGCCGTAGTCGGTCGTCACGGGTCGATGGTATGGCGCGGAGGGGGGCGGTCAGTACAGGTCGAACAGGCGGGCCATGATCCCGCCGTCGGCGAGCACATGCGTCCCGTTCACGAACGAGGCGTCATCCGTCGCGAGCGCGACGGCCAGCCGGGCGATCTCGGCGGGTTGTGCCATCCGACGTCCCGGGTACTCACGCTCGACGCGGCGACGGAACTCGGCCGGGTCGGGCTGCGATCCGAAGTACTGCTGGTTGAGCTCGGTGTCGACGTCGCCCGGGCAGATGGCGACACAGCGGATGCCTTCCTCGGCGTAGGCGACGGCCGTCGACTTCGTCAGCCCGAGGATGGCGTGTTTGGTCGCCGAGTAGATCGGCAGCAGCGAATCGCCGGTCAACCCGAGTACCGAGCTCATGTTGATGATCACGCCCGAACGCCGTTGCCGCATCCCGCGAAGCGCAGCACGCGAACAAAGGAACGTGCCGAGAAGGTTCGTGTCGACGACGACATGGAAGTCCTCGACCGTCTGATCGGCGAGCGCCGCTTCGCGCTGGATCGCCGCATCGTTCACGAGGAGGTCGACGGCGAACCCGCTTGATTCCAGCTCCGCGAAAGCCTCGTCGACCTGCGTCTCGGAACGGACATCGACGGCCCGTCCGCGGCAGCCCTCCCCGATCGAGGCCGCGGTCGCCGCCGCGCCATCGCCGTTCAGATCGAAGATCACGACCTCGGCGCCTTCTTCGACGAACGCTCGAGCCATCGCTGCCCCGATACCGCGGGCCCCACCAGTCACGACGGCCCGACGGCCGGCCAGCCTGTCCACTATCGCCTCCTCCGTGTCGGGACGGCCAGCCGCCGAGCTCGGCTGGACCTCCCTGAGCCTACGTTCCCGGGTGGGTGCGCTGCACGGTCTCGATGCTCGAGCGGACCACAGCGACCCGCTCGGCGATCTCCCGATAGGCGGCATGGTGGCGCGCGCGCGGCGCGATCGGCCGTCCGATGCGGACGCTCCGAGCCAGGGCAGACGCCACGTCCGGAGCGACGCCGGTGGCCGCAGCGGCAAGCGCGGCAGCAGCGACGGCGCCGGCATCGGGCGGGTCGACTGCCCGGACCGGCAACCCCGTCACGTCCGCGGTCAGGCGACGCCAGCGGGGGTCGCGAGCGCCGCCACCGGTGAACCGGATCTCCCCGACGGCCAGACCGGCGGCCGCCGCACGATCCAGGCGCTCGCCGAGCCCGAGCGCGACACCCTCGAGGAGCGCCCGGGCGAGGCGGTCCGCACCGTCGCCGAGTCCGAGGCCGGCGATGACGCCACGCGTCACCGGATCAGCATGCGGCGGAGCCCCGCCACCGAGATCCGGGATGACGATGAGGCCCGTCGGGGCGTCGCCCGCCCGCCGGGCTAGCGCGGTGATCCGTTTCACCGGGTCCCCCGCGCCGTCACCGATCCTGCCGAGCCAACCGAGGACGACCGTCCCTGGCCCGCTCGCCATGATCGACCAGCGGCCGTCGGCGGCGATCGACGGGCCGATCGAGAACCCGTCGGCGACCAGGTCGACGGACGGCCGCGTCTCTGCCAGCACGGTCATTGCCTGCCAGGACCCCGCCCCGACGTGGGCGATCCCGCTCGTCGTGATCTGCGCGCCAAGCGTCGCCATCGCCTGGTCGAAGCCGCCGGCCACGAGCCGGACCCCCGCTTGCAGCCCTACGGCTGAGGCGACAACGGCGGGGATCGTCCCGCTCACCGTGCCCGTCGCGACCAGCGGCGGGAAGAGGTCGCGGGACGCGCCGGCAGCCGCAAGGAACGCCTGCTCGTACCTGCCGTCCTCCCCCCGTACCGGTAGCCGCCACGCGCCGGACCGCGCCGCGAGCGTCGGCTCGCTCATGACCTCGACCCCGAGGTCGAGCGCGAGCGCTTCGGGCCATGCGAGCAGACGGGACACCCGGGCGCCGAGGTCCGGGCGCGCCGCGCGCAAGCCCACGTAGCGCGTCAGCGGATACGCCCCGCTCGTCGGCAGCCCGGTCACGCTCCGGAACTGATCTGCCCCGACCGCAGTCGTCAGGGACTCGCCGGCCGCCGCATCTGTCGTGTCGAGGCTCAGTGGCACCGGCGCGACCGGCACGCCTGTGCCGTCGACCCAGACCGCCTCGTCGCCGGACCCGCCGGCGCAGATGGCTCGAATGGTCACCCCGCTGCGCTGGCCCGCCCCGGCGAGCCGCGAGATCACGTGCCGCGCATTCGCCGTGACGGCGAGCGCGTCGACCTCGACCTTCCCACCGGGCCCGATGTCGATGGCCTGCGAGCGTGCGGCACGAGCGACGAGGTGGCCGTCGGCGTCGATCAGCACGCCTTTGACGACGCTCGTCCCGATGTCGAGACCGATGACCGCCGAGGACGCGGCCTTCACCCAGCGACGCTCAGACGGCAGGCGTGGCCCGCAGGCTCGCCGCGACCTCCGCCATGCGTCCCAGCGCGCCCTCGATCATCTCGTCGGTGATCTGGAGGTGCGTCACCAGCCGGATCTGCCGCGGCGGACGGTCGGACACGATGACGCCGGCCGCCTTGAGCGCCGCCGCCACGTCCGTCGACCGCCCAAGAGCACCGACGTCGACGTAGACCATGTTCGTCTCGACCGACGCAGGGTCGATCTCGAACCCGTCGATCGATGCCAGGCCATCGGCGAGTCGATGCGCCGACCGATGATCGTCCAGGGTCCGGTCGAGGAGATCCTCGAAGGCGACGATGCCGCACGCCGCGATGACGCCTGCCTGGCGCATGCCCCCGCCCACGAGTCGCCGCCGGAAGCGCGCCTGTTCGATGAACGCGCTCGACCCGACGAGGAGCGCCCCGAGCGGGCAGGAGAGCCCCTTCGTGAGGTCGACCATCGCGCTGTCGACGCCATCCAGGAGCTCGCGTACGTCGAGGCCCTGGGCGGCCGCGGCATTGAGGACGCGGGCTCCGTCGAGGTGGACCGCCAGACCATGCTCGCGCGCCACCGCCTCGACCGCGCGCTGATGGTCCATATGCATCACGGACCCCGCGCCTCGGTTGTGGGTGTTCTCGAGCCATACCAGCCGAGCGCGCGGGTAGTGGATGTTCGGTCGGCGGATGGCTGCCTGCAGGGCGTCGGGCAGGATGTGGCCGCGATCCGAGGCCACGACCGTCGGCGTGACGCCAGCGACGGCCCCGAGTCCACCGGACTCGTAGTAGACGACGTGGGCACCGGCATCGACGAACAGCTCGTCGGCCGGACGGCAGTGGACGAGCAGCGCGATGAGGTTCGCCATCGTCCCGGACAGGACGAGCATCGCGGCCTCGGTCCCGAGGCGCTCGGCGGCCATCGCCTCGAATCGCAAGACCGTGGGGTCCTCGCCGTACGTGTCGTCGCCGAGGGGCGCCTCAGCCATCGCCTGGCGCATCCGCTCGGTCGGCAGGGTCTGGGTGTCGCTACGCAGGTTGATCGCGGTGGGCGCCGTCACGTCTGGATCACGCCTCGTCAAGATCGGGAAGCTCGGCCCTTCGATACCTCGCACGGGCCTCCTCGTAGTCTGCACCGCTGGGCTCGGTCGTCGCAGCCGCCTCGAGAATGTCGGCGACGCGCTCCGGCACGTCGGCGAAGGCCGCTCCGAGGGCGGCGGCACTGGTCGTCTCCGCGAGGCGGACGATCGGTCGTGCGAGGACATCGGCGAGGATCGTCGCGAACAGCTCGCTCTGCAGCATGCCGCCGGTCGCGACGACCTCGGCGGGCTGCAGCCCACCGCACGCATCGGCCAGACCGAACGCGATCCCCTCGAGCACAGCGCGGTAGAGGTCGCCCGGACCATGGGAGAGGCCCAGCCCCGACCAGCTGCCGCGCATCGGCGATCGCGGGGCCGGGTTGCGACGGTCGAGCATCGTCTCCCGGAACGTGACGCCGCGGCTGCCGGGCGGGGCATCGGCCGCCGCCTCCCCCAGCGCGCCCTCCGGGCCCCCGAGGACCCTTCTGGCCCACGCCGCGGCGAGTCCTGCCGTCGTCTGGCCACCCTGCCACGCCCCCTCGGTGAGCCCCGGGACGGCATTCCGCAACGGACCGAACATCCGCCCCGTCGCGTCGCCGGATGCGACCCCGCCGATGGCCGCTGACGATGAGCCCACCGTCAGACACAGGCGGCCCGAAGCGGCGGCGCCCATCCCGACCGCGGCGAGGTAGCTGTCCATCCCGCCGACCAGCACGGGTACGCCGCGGAGGACGCGCGGCCATCTAGCCTCGTCCTGGACGACGCCGAGGACCGCGCCGGTGGCCCGAACGTCGTCCAGGACCCATCCCGCTGCGGCGCGAGGGACAGCGGCGGCCTCGATCAGCGCGGGGTCGACCGCCCCGTCGTCACCGCCGGCCCATCCCCACTCCCGCGTTCCGGCGTTCGCGGCCCAGACACCGGACGCCCGGAATCCGAGCCAGTCGGCCAGCTCCACGACGACGCCGGAGGACCGATCCACCGCCCCCGATCCTGCCAGCCAGGCCAGCTTGGCGATCCCCCACTCTGGGGACACGTGACCGAGCATCCGCACGAGGTTCGGATGGCCGGCCCTTCGGATGGCGGCTGCTTCCCGGGTCGCGCGGTGATCGGCCCACATGAGACCGTGACCGTGCGGTTCGCCGTCGCCGCGATCCGCGACCGCGACGGTCGAGGCGGTCGCTGCGATCCCGACCGAGATGGCATCGAGACCCTCGGGCACTATCGTGACGACCGCGGAGAGCGCGTCACGAACGGCTGCTTCGACACCGAGGAAGTCGACCTCCCGACGGGCACCATCGCTGGCCACCTCGAACGGCGACGTGGCGCTGGCGAGCACGCGGCCGTCACCATCGCGTACCGCCGCGACGCGCACCACGCCCGTCGCCGCGTCGATCCCGATCCGATACCCATCGTCACGATGCGCGATCGCCCGGTCCTCCTCGCTCGGCCGGAGTGTAGGGCTCACTTCCCGTGGGTACAGTGATGCCGTGGAGGAAGCGACCGGTCGGCTGGCGGGGCGCGTGGCGACGATCACCGGCGGATCGACCGGGATCGGTCGCGGCATCGCCGAGCTGTTCGTCCGCGAAGGCGCCAGCGTCGCCCTGCTCGCACGTGATGCCGGCCGCCTCGCTGCCACGGCCGACACCCTCGGAGCCCCTGATCGAGTCCTGGCCATCGCAGGCGACGTCGGAGAGGCTGGCGATGTCGAACGCCTCATCGACGGAGCAGAAACGCGTTTCGGCCGACTGGACGTCCACGTATCGAACGCCGGCATCCACCGTGTCGTGCCGTTCCGCGACACGACCGACGAGACCTGGGACGAGGTCTTCCGCACCAACGTCCGTGGGGCGTTCCTGTCCTGTCGCGCCGCCGCGGCCGCGATGGAGCGATCTGGCGGCGGCTCGATCGTCGTCGTGGGATCGACCAACAGTTTCGTCGCCGAACCGCACATGGCGGCCTACAACGCGAGCAAAGCGGCGCTCGTCCTGCTCGTCCAGTCGATGGCGATCGACCTCGCCGCGGCGGGCATCAGGGCCAACCTCGTCGCGCCCGGCACGATCGTCAGCGAGATCACCAAGCCGATGCTCGCCGCGGGGTTCGGCTTCGGCTCGGTCCCACTGGGCCGGATCGGCGAGCCGATCGACGTGGCGTGGCCCGTGCTATGGCTCGCGTCCGACGAGGCGGCGTACGTGACGGGCGCCACCATCGTCGTCGACGGCGGTCAGATCGCGCTGAACGGGGACCTGCCCGCCGAAACGCAGGGACCGGCTGGAGCGGTCTCGTGACCGCGCTTGGTGTCCTCGCGAGCCTGACGCCCGATGCGATCGTCGCCGCCGCGTCGCTCGTTCGACTCGGCCTCGTCATCGACCTGTCGATACCGATGGATGCGGACGTCCTTCCGCAGGGCGATCCGGCGTTCAGCGAGCCATTCCACCGCTGGGACGTGTTGACCCCGGAGCAGTGGCACGAGCGGGTCGGCTCGGAGAAGGACGCGTTCCACCTCGACGCGATCGGCGGGAGCATCCATCAGGGGACCCACATCGACGGTCTCGTCCACGTCGTCAACGACGGCAAGGTCTTCGACGGCCAAGACGCTGGCTCGGCACGCACCGATAAGGGATGGACGTTCGGCGGCATCGAGACCGTCCCGCCGATCGTGACCCGTGGCGTGCTGATCGACCGCCTGCCGGCCCGGGACGGGCGCCCGCTGACCGGCTCGGAGGAGGTCACCGTCGCAGACATCGACGAGGCGCTGGCGCGGTCCGGCGCGACCGTCCGCTCGGGCGACGCGGTGCTGCTCAGGACGGGCAAGATCCGCGAGCTGGCGACGGCGCGGGCGACATTCCTCGACAGCCAGCCCGGGATCGGTGTCGAGGCCGCCGTCCACCTGGCTGACGCCGGGATGGCCGTGTTCGGCTCGGATACCGGCGGGACGGAGCCGCAACCGGTCCGCGACTGGTCGCGGACGGTGCACGTCGAGCTGCTGACCCGGCGCGGGATCCACTTGGTCGAATGGATGGATCTCGACACCCTCGCGACCGCGCTGGTCGAGCACGAGCGGACCGATTTCCTGTTCATCGCGATACCCCTCCGGATCACGGGCGGAACCGGGTCGTGGGTCCGGCCGATCGCCCTGATCTGACCCTGTCGGACCCATGAGCAGCATCGGCTTTCGAGCCCCTCGGAGGGGCTTGACGGCCTCCGCTAGCATGTGCGACACCACGTCACTCGTCGTACAACAGTGGTCAGACAACTCCGTCCAGCGAGCCGCCCGGTGATGGGTGGGCGGCGCCCCTTCGGTGGCAGCGAGAGGTAGGGATTGGCGACGATCGGCGCCCCGGCCACCGCGTCCGGACGACCCGATGTTCGCGAAGGCGTTCCGGCCATCCGCGCGACGGGGATCGTCAAGCACTTCGGCCACCTCCAGGCGCTGCGCGGCGCATCGATCGACCTGTTCCCCGGCGAGGTCACGGCGCTCGTGGGCGACAACGGCGCCGGCAAGTCGACCTTCACCAAGGTCATCTGCGGTGCGCTCCAGGCCGATGAGGGCGAGATCGAGTTCTGGGGCGAGCCGACCAAGGTCCAGTCGACCAACCACGCCCACGAGCTCGGCGTCCACACCGTCTACCAGGACCTGGCACTCGCCCCGCATCTGAGCGTGTCGGACAACCTGTTCCTCGGCCGCGAAGAGGTCCGTCACGGCTGGCGGCGATTCCTCGGCGAGGTCGACCGGCGCCTGATGGTCGACGAGACCCGGGACGCCATGGGTCGCCTGGGAATCACGCTCAAGGACTACAACGTGCCGGTCGGGAACCTGTCGGGCGGCCAGCGCCAGGCCCTGGCCGTCGCCCGCGCGATCACCTGGGCCACGACCGCGGTGCTGATGGACGAACCGACAGCGGCGCTCGGCCCGAAGCAGTCGGCGATCGTGTACGAAACCGTCGCCGCGGCAGCGGACCGTGGGCTGGCGGTCCTCGTCATCAGCCACGACATCCCGCGGATGCTCGAGTTCGCGCACCGCATCGCGGTCATGCGCCACGGCACGGTGGTCGCCGTACGCGAGGCGAAGACCCTTCGACTGACCGAGGTGATCGGTCTGATGCTCGGCGAGGAAGTCAAGGCTTGAGCGAAGAGACGTTGACCGAGACACCGCCGATGGCCGAGCCGCCCACATCGGCTGACACCGGCGCGTTCGCACGGCCCGAGGACGCTCCCGAGGGCGCCAGTGGCAATCGGTTGATGCGGTCCCTGCGCGGGGCCACGTCGATCTGGCTCGCACTCTTCATCGTCGCCCTGGCGATCGGGTTCGGCATCGCCAGCGCCCTCGAGTACGGCAGCCCCGTCTACCTGAAGGTCGACAACCTGCTTTCGATCGGACTCAACGCGGCGCAGATCATGGTCCTCGCGATGGGGATGACGTACCTCATCGGCGCCGGCCACCTCGACCTGTCGGTCGGTCAGTCGCTGATCCTGGCGTCCGTGCTCGCGGCCAAGGTGATGGTGGCTGTCGGCGGCACGCCCGAGCAGGTCGCCGCCGACCAGTACCCGAACCTCGGGCTCGCGATCACGCTCGGCGTCCTGACCGCGATCCTGGCCGGTGCCGGCATCGGTCTCCTGAACGGCCTCATCGTGACGAGGCTTCGGCTTTCGTCATTCATCGTCACCTTGGGCACATCGGGTCTCGCGTACGGGATCGCGCTCGTCCTGACGAGCGCAGCAAACGTGGCATTCATCCCGGATCAGATCCAGCAGGGGTTTGGCGGTCTCAAGCTGTTCGGCTTCATGCCGGCGCCGCTGGCGCTGGCCCTGGTCATCGCGGCGATCATGTGGTGGTTCCTCCGGCGGACGCGCTTCGGCCTCCGCACGCTCGCCATCGGCTCATCGAAAGAGGCATCCATCCGGGCCGGCGTCGACGTCAACCGCCACACGCTCCGTCTGTTCGTCCTGATGGGCGTGCTGGTGGGGATCGCGGCCGTCATCGATATCGCGCGCAATGCCAACACCAACGTCGTCGGCCATCAGACCGACAGCCTGCAGGCGATCGCCGCCGTGGTCTTGGGAGGGACCAGCCTGTTCGGTGGCGTCGCGTCGGTCGGAGGGTCCGTCCTCGGCAGTCTCGTCCCCGTCATGCTCCAGAACGGCCTCGTCATCCTGCAGGTCGAGCCGTTCTACCAATTCGCCGTCGTGGGGATCATCCTGATCCTCGCGGTGTACTTCGATCAGCGGCGCCGGGAGCGCGCCACGTAGCGTTGGGCCCGCCTGGGCCGTGTCGACGGAGGCCGTCCGGCTTCCGTGGAGGAGGAGCAGCGTGAAACGAGCATCCTTGGGTAAGTACCTCGCGTTGGGGGCCGCAAGCATGGTCCTCGCCGCTGCGTGTAGCAGCAGCGGGGGCACCTCGGCGACCACGGCGCCGAGCGCAGCCGAGCCGAGCACGGCGGCGAGCGAGGCAGCGCCCTCGACTTCGGCGAGCGGTGGCTCGACCGGCGAGGCGGTGAAGATCGCCTTCATCGCGGGCCAGATCGGCATCACCTTCTACACCGGCGTCGAATGCGGTGCGAAGGCAGCGGCGAAGGAATTCAACGTCGACCTGAACTGGACCGGTTCGCACAACTGGGACATCAACGAGACCCGGCCGCTGATCGACGCCGCGAAGGCGACGAACCCGCAGGGTTGGGTCATCTCACCGACGGACCCTGATGCCCTGATCTCCGATATCGAGGGGTTCATGGCGGCCAAGCAGTGGACCGTCACGATCGACGCGCCGATGAGCAAGCCGGTCGAGCTGCAGAACATCCAGTCGAACCACTACGAGGGTGGCAAGACGGC
>DATNFQ010000099.1:0-7290 GCA_035606295.1 Patescibacteria group bacterium | reverse complement strand
GTCCGGCAGGATGGTGAGCGCCGCCAGCAGGGCTTCACTGATCTCCTGCCGGAGGATCTCGATCTCGGCGGCGACCTCGGTCTCCTCAGCGGGACGCCGCTCGAGGAAGCGCCGCGCGACGACCGTCCGCCGGCCGCGACTGGTCGCCAGGTTCGAGCACACGCGGTACAGCCAGGCCGTCACGTTCTCCGGCTCGCGGCCCGCGGCGTGTTCCTTGACCAGGCGCAGGAACGTCTCCTGGACGAGATCGTCTGCCGCGTCGGCATCGCGCGTCAGGGCGTAGGCGAAGCTCGTCAGCCGGCGCTGGTTCTCGTCATAGGCGGCCATGACGAAGTCCGTCCGCAGGTCGGCGTCCGAGACGACCGCCAAGCGGCGCACCGCGGGCTGGCGGTCGTCAGACATGGCGAATGCGACCTCCACGACGACGAGACGCGATAGCGCCCGGATTGTGGCAGGCGACCGTCGCCGATGGCCAGAGACCTATCAGGGGCTCGGGTCCAGAGTCAGGGGATCCGGGCGAACCACGCCAGGGAGCCCGCCGCCGCTGCAGCCGCGGTCAGGAGGGCCGCAAGCGCGAGGGTGTCGGTGATCTCGCGAGGCTCCGTCCGAGTCCCGACCCCGTGGCCGAGGTCCTCGAACACCGACACGATCTTCTCGGCCGAGTCGGCCTCGAAGGCCTTGCCGCCGGTGGTGTCGGCGATGGCGCGAAGCGCAGAGCGATCGACGGGCACGGGGACCGGCATCGAGTCGACGGTGACCGTTCCCTGATCCGTGCCGAAGGCGATCGTGTTCACCTTGATCCCACGGCGCTGCGCATCGGCCGCCGCCTGGGCGTCGGGTCGTCCCATCGTCGTCTCGCCGTCGGACATCAACACGATCGAGCCACCGCCAGCGGCATCCGCGTCCTTGGCGGCATCCGAGGAAAGGACATCCAACGAGGTGTAGATCGCCTCGCCGATCGCGGTGCCCTGACCCAACGACAAGCGATCGATCGCCCGGTCGAGGACGGTCTTGGAGGTGGTCGGTGGGATGACGACCCGAGCCGTCTGGTCGAACGCGACGAGGCTGACGCGGACTCCGGCCGGGACCACCTGGATGAACTTGTGGGCGGCTTCCCGCGCCGCCACGAGCCGGCTCGGCGTGACGTCCGTCGCTTCCATCGAAAGCGAGGTATCGAAGGCGAGCACCACGGTCGGCTCGTTCGGGACTTCCGTCGCAAGTGCGGGGCGCGCCGCCGCGATGACCAGCAGGCCGCACGCGATGAGGTAGACCAGGGCGACGAGGTGCCGCCGAAGGCCAGGTCGTCGCGGGGCGACGGTATCGATCAGTTCGGGGTCGGTGAAGCGCACGATATACGCCCGTCGGCGCCGCTGGCGGACGAGGTAGAGCGCTGCGAAGAGCACGGGGATCGCCAGCAATGCGAACCGCTCGGGTGCGAGGAAGAGCAGGTCCTGCGGCAACGGGATCATCGCGCCACTCCCGAGGCCGGATGGGACGCCAGGTGGCGACCCATGGCGCGAGCGCGGCGGCGTTGGTCGAGGCAGGCCGCGAGCGGACCCGTCCACTCGAGATCCGTCCGGAGTCGCAGATGCGTCGCGCCCGTCCGCTGGATCGCGCTCATCCTCGCGGCGCGCCTGCGGTCGGCCGTCTCGGCAAGGCGTGCCCGGAAGCGATCGTCGCTCGTATCGATGGTGCGCTGGTGACCGGTCTCGGCATCCTCGATGACGAGGAGCCCGACGTCCGGCAGACGCAGCTCTCGGGGATCGACGACTTCGATCGCGATGACCTCGCAGCGCCGACCCAACCGGGCGAGCGCCGGCGCCCACCCCTCGGTGGGTGAGATGTAGTCGGAGACCACGACCGCGAGACCACCGCGTCGCAGGACGCGGCGAAGAGCATCGATGGCGCGACCGAGGTCGACCTGTCCTCCGAGCGGCGAGCGGGCGATGCTACCGGTGAGGGCGGCCAGATGCCGGCGACCACCGCGGATCGGCACGATCCGTGGTCCTTCCGCGGTCGCGATGACGGCACCGATCCGGTCGCCGCCGGCGACCGCCAGGACCGACACGGCCGAACCGACATTCACGGCGAGGTCCGCCTTTCGCCAGCCGACGGTCCCGAAATCGAGGCTGCCGGAGCGATCGATCAGGACGGCGACATCGAGATCACGTTCCTGGATGGCGTCCCGGACATAGGGCTCACCGGTGCGCGCCAGGATCGACCAGTCCATGCGGCGAACGTCGTCACCCGGCTCGTACGGCCGCGCATCCCCCGGTTCGACCCCGTGACCGAGCACGAGCGACGCGTGGCGGCCGCCTCGGCGGCCCACCACCTTGTGACCGACCGCGAGCTCGATGCGGCGCAGCCGAGCAGGTAGATCGAGACCTGGACCTTGCACGCCGGTCACCTCGCCGCCGGTGGATCACCCGGCAGGACGATCGGTGGTGTCGGTGTTGGCGCTGGCGACGCCCCGACGACTGCCACTCGCGGTTGCATCGGCTGCGGTGGTGCTGCCACCGGCGCCGCGGGCTGGGCCGCGTCGGTCTGAGCTGCCGCTGCCATAAATCGCTGGGTTGCATCGCCGGCCGACGAAGGCGGCGCTGCAGGGGTGGTCTGCCATCCCACGCCTGCCGGGGAGGTCGACGGCGGCGGTGTCGGCGAGACGGCCGCTGGAGCTTGTGCTGCCCGGAGCGGCGGTCCCCAGGTGACCGGGCTCGGCGCCGGCACCGTCGAGAGCAACTCGACGAGGACGTCGTCGATGGTGAACCCCTCGGCCGTCGCCCGGTATGACAGGGCCAGACGCGCGTTCAGGATGTCGTAGGCAACGTCGTACACGTCCTGCGCGACAGCCTGCTGCCGTCCCCGCAGGAGGGCCATCGCCCGCGCGCTGCGCACAAGACCCAGCGAGGCGCGCGGACTGGCTCCATAGTCGAGGAGGCCAACCTGCGTCGAGAGCCCGTGGGCCGCGGGGTCACGGGTCGCGAGGACGAGCCGGATCGCATAGTCGATGGTCGGCTCGTCGATCGAGACGCGGCGAACCGTTCGCTGGAGTTCGACGACATCGTCTGGATCCAGAAGCCGCGCCGCCTCGGGTGGCTCATCGGCCATCCGCGCGACGATGGCCCGCTCCTCGGCCGGGGTCGGGTAGTCGACTGGGATCCGCATCAGGAAGCGGTCGCGCTGTGCCTCGGCGAGCGGGTAGACGCCCTCGGACTCGACCGGATTCTGGGTCGCCACGACCAGGAACGGCTTCGGCATCGGGAACGTGCGACCACCGACCGTGACCTGGCGTTCGGCCATGGCCTCAAGCAAGGCCGACTGGACGCGTGCCGGCGCCCGGTTGATCTCATCGACGAGGACGACATTGGCAAGGATCGGGCCGGGTTCGACGGTGAACGACTCCGACGACGGCCGGAAGATCCGGGTCCCGACGATGTCCGACGGGATCAGATCCGGCGTGAACTGGATGCGGTTGAACGTCCCGCCGAGGATCCGGGCCAGCGTCGCGAGGAGCATGGTCTTGCCGAGACCCGGGGCTCCCTCGAGGAGCACATGGCCGTCCGCGAGGACCGCGACGAGGAGTCGGTCCACCACCCGGTCCTGCCCGACGATGACGCGGCCCAGCTCATGGCGGACCTGGGCGAGACGTGTGGTCGAAAGGTCGATGCTCATCGTCAGGCTCCCAGGCTGCCGTTGCCATTCCCGTTGCCCGGGGCGGCGGGCGCGGGGATCGCGTTGGGGCCGAGCTGCCCGAAGAGCTCCTCGAGGAGCTGGCGCATCGCGCGCTCCATCGAGGCTGCAGCCTGGTCGTCAAGCCCGTTCGGGTTCGTCGGGTCGGTCGGGTCGGTCGGGCGCTGATCGAGGCCCGGTCCCTGCTGCGGCGTCTGGGTGCCGCCGCCGAGCTCCTGCTCGAGCTCCTGTCGAAGGCCGTCGAGCAACTGCCGCAGCATCTGATCACCCAGGTCCGAACCGCCGGAGGGACCCTGCGGGGTCTGACTTCCGTCGGGGGTCTGCGTGCCGTCCGGCCCGAGACCGAACAGGTCGCGCAGACCGTCCATCCCGTTCGGGCCGAGGAACTGGTCGAAGAGCCCGCCGAGCGGGTTCGTGACGTCGGCCGGGGCGTTGTCCTCGGCCTTCCACGTGCCGTTCTTGACCTTCTCCAGCATCTGGGCGGCCTGGTCGATCGGCACGGCGAAGCCGATGCCATCGCTGCCGCCCGAAGCGCTCGCGATGGCGGTGTTGATGCCGATCGCGCGACCCTCCCGGTCGGCGAGGGGACCGCCCGAGTTGCCGGAGTTGATCGCTGCGTCCGTCTGGATCAGATCGTGCAGTTCCCCGACCTGGGTCGGGACGGTGCGCCCGAGCGCACTCACGATCCCCGTCGTCACGGTCTGGCTCAGACCGAACGGGCTGCCGACCGCGATGGTCATGTCGCCGACGTGCACATCCGCGAGCACCCCGAGTGCGAGGGGCTTCAGGCTGGCTGCGCTTTGGTCAGCGCGGATGACGGCCGTGTCGATGGACTTATCGACGGCAGCCACAGTGCCGGAAACGGTCGTCCCGTCGTACAACTTGAGCGTGACGGTGCTTGACCGCCCGACGACATGGGATGCCGTCAGGATCAGGCCGCCGTCCGCAGCGACGAAACCGGATCCCATCGCATTCCCTGCCTCGATCTGGACGACCGAGGGAAGGATCCGGGCAGCGGTCTGGGCCAGCGGCTCACCCGCGGGCGGGACGGCGCCCGCCGCGCCGCTCGGGCCTCCGGGGGCGCCCGCCGCCGCCGCTGGCACGAGCTGACTTGCCAGGCGCTGTCCGGCTGTAAGGGCACCGGACGCGGCCACGAGGAGGGCTCCGATCACCAGCGCCGTCCCGAGGACGAGCCGGCGGCCCGGACGCCGCGAGGTGCTCGGCGCCGGTGCGGCAGGGACCGCCACGGTCGCCGTCGCGAAGGCCGGCGCCGCGGTCGGCCAGGTCAGCGGCGGAGTCGGCGGTAGATCGCGCCAGCTCTTGTGCCGGCGGTCGTCGCTGGCAAAGGGATCGTCCACGTACGGGTGCCTCCGGATCGCGTGTGCTCAGCGGATCAGACCGAGTGACGATCGGACCCTGGGATCCGGAACCTAGGAGATGGCCGATAACGTGGGCGTTCGGGCCGTATAACGCTCGGCTAAAGACCGCTCAGGACGCTTCGTCGACAGACCACAACGGGTCGGCCATCGTTCGAAGGTCGGCCATGGCCGCAGCGTTCCCGGAGGTCCGCCGGTCGGGCAACCAGACGATGAAGCTTGCACCGTGACCCGGGGCGGAGGCGACGCTGACCGTGCCGCCGTGGACCTCAGCGATCTGGCGCACGAGTGCGAGACCCAGACCGTGCGCGTCGCCCTCCGCTGCGGGAGCGCCATCACGCCAGGCGCGTCGGAACACGAGGGGCTGATCGTCTCGTGCGATGCCGCGCCCAGCGTCGCGAACGCCGAACCACACCCAGCCGTCCACGCGCCCGGCGCGGCAATGGATGACCGACCCTGCCGGAGCCACCCGCAGGGCGTTCGAGACGAGGTTGGCCTGTGCGCGCTTGAGCGCGGATCGGTCGCCGTCCACGATCAGTCCGGCCGGCGCGAGCGGAGCAAGCCGGACACCGCGGGTCGATGCCTCGGCGGCGTAGTCCTGCGCCACCTCGGCGACCACGTCGGCCAGATCGACCGGGAGGCGTTGCTCCGGCTGGACGGTCGACCTCGCAAAGGCCAGGAGCTCGTCGATCGTGGTCGACATCCGATCGGCGGTCCGGCGCGCGACCTCAGCTGCGTTCCGCATGCTCTCAGCGTCGTCGGGACCCGACAGCGCGACATCAAGGGTGCTCCGGATGACAGCCAATGGGTTCCGCAGCTCGTGTGAGGCGTCCTCGACGAACCGACGCTGGAGCTGTGCTCCCTGATCGAGCCGGTCGAGCATCGCGTCGAAGGTGTCGGCGAGGTCGTGCATCTCGTCGGGCGGGCCTTCGAGGTGGATGCGCCGGGACAGATCGGTCGTCTCGATGTCACGTGCGACGTCGGCGATCCGGCCGACCGGGCGCACCACGCGGCCCGCGATGGCCCAGCCGATCGCGAGCCCCACCGGCACGAGCATGAGGAGCGCGATGAGCGAAAGGTTGCGGACGGTCTGGAGCGTCTGCTCTCGGACGGCCGCTTCCACATCCAGGAGTGCGTCGGTCGCGCTCGTCCCACCGCTGCCGCCGAGCTCGGAGATGCTCAGCCCGAGGATCCGCGCCAACTCGTCCTCGAGCGTCGTCGGCTGCTCCCGTGGAACGGTCGCCGCGACCGTATCGACCGCGACGTTGACCCCGAGCACGAGCACGCCGGCGGTGATCAGGAGCGCTGCCGTCACCATCAGCGCGAGCCGGAAGCGGATCGAGCGGACCGCCACGGCCAGTCGGGCGATCGGCGACGGTGTCATCCGGCGACTTCCGCGAGGCGGTAGCCCACGCCGACCACGGTTTCGATGGGCTGACCGGGGCCAGCGTTGGCGAGCTTGCGCCGAAGGTTGCTCACCGTGACGCGGACCGTGTTGGTGAACGGATCCGCCCGGTCGTCCCAGACGTGCTCGAGGAGGCGCTCGGGTGTCACGACCTCGCTCGGATGCAGCATGAGGTACCGCAGAAGGGCGAACTCCTTCGGGGTCAGGTCGAGTCGATCGCCATTCCGATGCGCGACGTGTCTGGCCGCGTCGAGGTCGAGGCTGCCGAGCCGGATCGTCGCGCCCTCGTTGACGATCGGCCGTCGGGCGAGCGCGCGGACTCGTGCGGCGAGCTCCGCGAAGCTGAACGGCTTGACGAGGTAGTCATCGGCGCCGTCGTCGAGCCCTCCGACGCGATCGTCGAGCGCGTCCCTCGCCGTGAGCATCAGGACGCGCGGCGGCACCGCGTCGGGGAACTGGAATGCGCCCGCACGAAGCTCGCGACAGATGTCGCGGCCGTCACCGTCTGGCAGACCGAGATCGAGGCAGACGACGTCATACGGCGTCTCGTGGAGACGCTCCCTGGCCTGACCGGCCGTCGGGGCCGTGTCGACGGCATAGCCCTCCCGGCGCAGCCCGGTGGCCAGAGCGGTGGCGAGGTCGAGCTCGTCCTCGACGATGAGCAGTCGCACAGCCGGCGGAGGATAGCGTGGTCTCGCGAAGTCGGCAGTGGGTGGCATTGCCCGGTTCACACAGGACTCCGCCCGACACCCGACTCCTATGATCGGCGCCCGACGGCGGTGGGGGGCCGAGTCACCGGCACGTCTCGACCGTCGAGAT
>DATNFQ010000098.1:0-16594 GCA_035606295.1 Patescibacteria group bacterium | reverse complement strand
GTCCCGACGCTGATGACCGTCCATGCCCACCCCGATGACGAGACGATCGGCACGGGAGGAACGATGGCGAAAGCCGTCACGGCGGGGCGTCGCGTCGTCCTCGTCACCTGTACCCGCGGGGAGATGGGCGAGATCGTCGTGCCGGACATGGACACGCCCGACAACCACCGGCGGCTGGGCGAGATCAGGGCCGGCGAGCCGGAGCGAGCCATGGGCCGGCTTGGCGTGACCGAGTGGGAGAACCTCGGCTACCACGACTCCGACATGATGGGCCGCGCCGGTAATCGCGACCCGCGCTCCTTCTGGCAGGCCGACCTCGACGAAGCCGCCCGGCGTCTCGTCTGGTTCATCCGTCGCTTCCAGCCCGACGTCATCACGACCTACAACGACTTCGGCGGGTACGGGCACCCGGACCACATCCGGACGCACGACGTCACGGTCCGCGCGTTCCCGCGCGCCGGGGACATCGCCTGGTACCCGGAGCAGATCGCGCCCGAGCACGGCGGCACCGGGCCCTCGATCGAGGACGGTGGCCTGGCGCCGTGGACCCCGTCGAAGCTCTACGAGCAGGCGATCCCTGCGTCGGTCCGCAACGCGATCCGCGACGCGATGGAGACGCAGGACAAGCCCAACCCGTGGTCACCACCGCCGGACGCGACCCCGGAGCAGCTGGCCGAGTTCGAAGCCTTCCAGGCCAGGATGCTCGTGCCGGACGAGCTGGTCACGACGTGGGTCGATGTCTCTGGCCGCCCGGTCGACCAGAAGTGGGAAGCGATGCAGGAGCACGTGACCCAGATCGCCGCGGACTCACCGTTCATGGCCTTCGGGCTGGATGGGTGGCGCGAGTTCTGGGCGAAAGAGGCCTACATCCTGCGCGAGTCGACGGTCGAGACACCGAAGCCCGAAGACGATCTCTTCGCCGGCCTTAGCTGACCGGCTCGTCCCTCAGTAGGGCAGGAGCCCCTTCGACGCGTCGTAGATCGGGCCGAGCACGAACCGGCCGTCCTTGGCCGGATCCATGAAGTTCGGCTGCGCCTTGTCGAGGATGATGTGCGGCCGCATCCGGATCTGCTGGAGCTCGGCCCCCTGGAACGTCAGCTCGAGCGAGATGCCTTCCATGGTCGGTTCCGACCAGGTCTGGTCGAACACGAAGTTGCCGAGCGCGTACCAGATCGGCTTGCCCTTGTAGACCTCGACCGCCGCGGCGTAGTGCGCATGGTTCCCGATGATCATGTCCGCCCCCGCATCGATGATCTGGCGGGCGAGCCGTTGCTGGTTCTGGAACGGGCTATAGCGGTACTCGGTGCCCCAATGCGGGAACACGATGACGACCTTGGCCCCGGCCTTGCGAGCGGCCTTCACGCCGGCCTGGACGGCCTTGATCGTCAGCTTCGAGCTCCCGGGCTCCCCCCTCGCGGCGTGATAGCCGGGCGCGATCGCGTCATAGGCCAGGATCGCGACCTTCGTGCCGTTCGCATCGAGGATCGCCGGCCTCTGGGCGGCGGCGAGGTCCTTGCCTGCGCCCGAGTACTTGAGGCCGCGCTTCTTGAGGTTCGCGATCGTCTGCAGGATCCCGTTGTTGCCGGCGTCCCCGATGTGGTTGTTGGCGATCCCCACGTAGTCGATGCCGGCCTTGACCAAGCCGTCGATCAGCGTCGGGTCCGCGGTGAAGACCGTCTTCGCCTTGTGCCAGGTGAAGCGATTCGGCGCCGGGTTCTCGAAGTTCGCCATCGCGATGTCGGCGCCCGAGATGACCTCGCGGACCGCCCCCGCGTTGCCGGTCCGCCGCGTCCGCGGCAGGTCCCAGCCGAGCGGGGAACAGTTCCTGCAGCGCGACGTGATCTCGGCGGTGCCGCCGGCGAACGGGAAGTTGGGCCCGCGACCCTTGACGCGAAGCGTCTCGTAGACGCCCCGGTCGAGCAGGATGTCGCCCCCGGCGAAGAGCGTCCACGTGGCGCTCGGATCGAACGCTGCCTCGTCCGCCCGTCGAGGCAGCTCCGCGTTGAGCCGCCAATCCGCGGCCTTCTTCACCCGGTCGACCCCGAACAGCGATCGGTCGCCCCACGCGAGCGCACGAACGGCCGGCGTCACGTCCTCGGCGCGGATGAACCCCAGGCGCTTGCGGTGCTTCGCAAGGTCACGCGAAAGGGAGGCGGCATCCTTCGCGAGCACGAGTCGGGCCGGGTCGGACGGTCGCGAGACACCGAGGGCGGCAAGGATCGCGTCGGCCTGATCGTCGACGAGCGTCAGCGCTTCGTAGCGGCTGCTGGTCCCGGCCAGGACCGTGGCGACTTCCGCGCGGTTGGTCGCCGTGACCGGCGAACGGAACTGCGTGACAGGCACGATCGCGGTCTCGGCGAGTGTCGCGGTGGGCGCGGGTGACGATGGGCCGGGCGTCGCCGTCGGCGCCACGGACGGTGAGGCGGAGCCCCCGGCAGGTGGCGTCGCGGCGGCGACCGCGGAACCCGAGGGCGACGGTCCGGTCGACGGAGATGCGCTGGATGCCGCGCCGAACCCGAGTTCCCCCTCGCTGATCGGCACGGCGAGGCCGATGGCCAGCAGGCCGGCCACGACCAGGAGCGGGAGGCGATTCATCGGGGGACGCCGCATCGGCGGCATTCTGCCAGAGCGACCGCGGACAGAAGGACGCCCCGTCCGGGCGGGCGGACGGGGCGTAGGTGGATTCGGTGATGGCGGACCCGACCGGATTCGAACCGGCGATCTCCAGCGTGACAGGCTGGCATGTTGGGCCGCTACACCACGGGTCCGTTCGGCGGCGATGGCGGAGCATAGCAGAGGCTTCCCCCATTGTCAGACGAGCGAGCGGCCCCCGCACACTCGCGCGCCTATACTCGCCGCCCATGCGAGAGCGACCGATCGACCTTCGAAGCGACACCGTCACCCGCCCGACGGACGCGATGCGTCGGGCCATGGCGGACGCCGACGTCGGCGATGACGTGTTCGGCGACGACCCGACGGTCATCGCGCTCGAGGAACGCGCCGCGGACCTGCTCGGCAAGGATGCCGGCCTGTTCGTCGCGTCCGGCACGATGGGCAACCTCGTCTCGATGATGGCCCACCTCAGCCGCGGCCAGGAGGTGATCGCCGGTAGGGAACACCACTTGGTCATCGACGAGGCCGCCGGTCACGCGGTGATCGTCGGTGCGAGCGCACGCTCGCTCGAGGATCAGCCCGATGGGACGCTCGACCTGGATGCGATCGACGCCGCGTTCCGGGACCCCAACGATGTCCACGAGCCGCTGTCGGGGCTCGTCACGCTCGAGAACACGCACGCGCATTCGATGGGCCGGCCGCTGACGCCGTCGTACGAGCGCGAGGTGGCGACGATCGCCCGACGTCATGGCGTTCCTCTACATGTCGATGGGGCGCGCTTCTGGAATGCGGTCGTCGCGCAGCGCGAGAACGGCGTGACCGGGCGCGATCTGGCGGATCCGGCCGACTCGGTCACGTTCTGCCTGTCGAAAGCGCTCGGTTGTCCGGTAGGGTCCGTCGTCGTCGGGTCGCGCGACTTCATCGCCCGCGCCCGCCGCGCTCGGAAGATGGTCGGCGGCGGGATGCGCCAGGCCGGGATCCTGGCCGCCGCGGGACTCGTCGCTCTGTCGGATGGACCCGACGGCATGATCGACCGGCTGGCGGACGATCACACCAACGCGCGTCGTCTCGCCGAGGCGCTCGCGGACATGCCCGGCATCGAGAGCGCGGGTGGGATCGCGCAGCCCACACCCGGCCGTCTCGACCCGCGACGTGTCACATCCAACTTCGTGCTGTTCAAGATCGATCGCGACCGCCGCGCCTTCCTCGACGCCCTCGCCGCGCGCGGTGTCTGGATGGTCGAGTACTCGCACGGACAGGTACGCGCGGTGACCCACCACGACGTCTCCGCCGCCGATATCGACACGGTGATCGAGGCGACGCGCGGGGCGTTGGCCGATACCGCAACGCTCGCGCTGGGTCATCGCTCGCCGGAACCGGTCGGCGCGAGCGCTTGAGCCACACCGGGCCGCTTGCGCCGAGGCGCACGGTCCCACCCAGGAGCACACCCGTTTGACGGTCACCCACGGAACCGCGGAACCGACGCTGCCGCGTCCGGCACCCTCGCCGATGCCCGGCAACCTCGACACCCGGTTCTATGACCTTGTCGAGGGAAGATTCCGGCGGCTCGTCGCCAGCGAGCCCATCGCCGCTACGTATTTCGGCATCCACGGCTACGACGATCGACTCGGCGACGGTGGTCGCGACACGATCCTCGCCGACATCGCGGCCGACCGCGAGCACCTTGCGGCGATCGAGGCCTTGGACGACGCGGCGCTCTCATCTTCCGTCCGGTTCGAGCGCGATCTCGAGGTGCACAACGTCCGTCGGTCGATCTTCGAAGCGGACGAGCTGCGGATCTGGGAGCGGCGTTCGCTCGCTCTGGACACGATCGGTGACGGGCTATTCCTGCTCTTCGCCCGAGACCACGCGCCGCTCGCCGAGCGGCTCGACGCGATCACCAGCCGGCTGGAGGGCGTCCCCACGCACCTCGAGGAGGCGCGGCACCGTTCCAGCGTCCCGCAGGTCCGGCTCTGGCAGCGCATCGAGATCGAGTCGGCCGGGCAACTGCCCGCGTTCTTCGACGAGCTCGTCGCCGCCGGTCGCGGCGTCCTCGGGCAGCCGGAGCAACGCCGCCTCGAACGCGCCGCCTCGACGGCGGCCGTTTCAGTCGACCTGTTCACCACGTGGCTCGAAGGCACGATCGCCGACGGGATCGACGCGTCCGGCGTCGGTCGCGAGCTCCACGATCGGATGGTCGAGCTGCGGGCATTCGACGGCCTCGACGCCGACGCGATCCTCGACCTCGGCGAGCAGAAGCTGGCCGAGGAGATCGAGGCGCGCCGGGCGGCCGCCAGGGAGATCGACCCGGACGCCGATGTCAACGACGTCGTCGCGCGGGTGAAGTCGGACCACGCGGCGTCCTTCGATGCGGCGCTTGAGCAATACCGCGACGCGATGCGTCGGGCGCGGGCCTATCTCATCGAGAAGGACCTCGCCTCGGTCCCGGGCGACGAGCGGATCGACGTGATCGAGACGCCCGAGTACCTGCGCAACGTCATCCCGTTCGCGGCGTACTTCTCGCCGGCCGCGTTCGATCGGGACTCGAAGGGCATCTACATCGTCACGCCGTCGGTCCACGGCGACCCCAATGCGATGCGCGAGCACAACCGCGCTTCGATCAGCAACACGAGCATCCACGAGGCCTACCCGGGCCATCACCTCCAGCTCGACGCCGCGCGGCGCCACCCGTCGCTGACGCGGCTGCTCGCCGATGCACCGGAGTTCGTCGAGGGCTGGGGGATGTATTCGGAGCTGATGATGCGCGAGCACGGCTTCGACGACGGTCCGGAATACCGGGTCATGCTCCATACCGACGCGATCTGGCGAGCCTGCCGGATCATCCTGGATGTCCGCCTGCACCGCGGCGAGATCGGCGTCGATGAGGCCGTCGACTTCATGGTCGAGCAGACCCGCTTCGAGCGCGACAACGCCCGATCGGAGGTCGAGTGGTACACGTACCGCCCGACGTATCCGCTGTCCTACCTGGTGGGTCGGACGCTGCTGTTGGAGTTGCGGGCGAGTGAGGAACGGCGACTCGGCGCCGACTTCTCGATCCGCGCGTTCCACGACACGTTGCTGCGGAACGGCTCGTTGCCGATCAGCTTCCATCGACGGCTCCTCGCGGGCGAGGGCGCCTGACCGGGTGTTGGTGATCCCGTCGATCGACCTCGATTCCGGTCGATCCCGCGTCGTGTATTGGCCAGGCGCCGCCGCCGGCATCGGCGCCCCCACCGACCGTCCCGAACGCATCGTCGAGCAGCTCGTCGGCCAGGGCGCGAAGCTGATCCACCTGATCGATTTCGACGGGGCGCGAAGCGGGGCGCCCGCGAATCTGGAGGCGGTCGGCGCGGTCGCGTCACGCTCCGCGGTGCCACTCCAGTTCGCCGGCGGGGTCGATTCGCCCGAGGCGATCCAGCTGGCGTTCGCCGCCGGCGCGACCCGGGTCGTCCTTACGACTGCTATCGCCGACCGTCCGGACGATCTTCGCGCGTGTCTCGCCGTCGCTGGCGATTGGCTGGCGGTGGGGCTGGACCCGCGCCCGGATCGATTGGCGGCCTTCCCCTGGCGACGTGCCGCACCGCCGAGCGTCGAGACGCTCGTCGGCGAGCTCGTCGGGGCGGGCGTCATTCGATTCGTGCTCGCGCACGGCGGCACCGAGCCGGATCTCGAACGAGTGCGCTCGGTCGTTCGGTCGTACGATGCCGAGGTCCTCGTCGCGGGCGGCGTCCGCGATCTCGACGCCGTTCGCCGCGTACGCGACACGGGCGCCACCGGGTTGATCCTCGGGGAGGCGCTCCTGTCCGGCGCCATCGATCTACCGACCGCCCTGGAGGCCGCTGCATGATCCCTCGCCAGATCCGTCCGCTCGCCCTGCTCGCGGCCATGGCCGTCGCGACCCTCGGCTGTTCGATGCTCCCCGGAGCGACGACGCCACCGACGCCCGCTCCCGTTGCGTCGGAGGCCGGCGGTGGCGGGACGGGCTCGTGCCCGACGGCGCAACCCGCGGCACTCCAGGCTGGCGAGACGAGGACGGTCACGATCGCGACGGATCTCGGCGACATGAAGCTCAAGATCCAGGGCGACCTGTCGCCGATCGCGGCGGGCAACTTCGTGGCGCTGGCCGAGTGCGGCTTCTACGACGGCGTCGTCTTCCACCGCGTCGTGCCCCAGTTCGTCATCCAGGGCGGCGATCCGACCGGCACCGGCTCGGGCGGCCCGGGCTACACGATCCAGGATGAGCCGGTCACGACGCAGTACTCCCGCGGGACCGTCGCGATGGCCCGGACGCAGGCACCGAACTCGGTCGGGTCGCAGTTCTTCATCGTCCTCGACGACGGAGCCCGCGACTCGCTCGCGGCGGCGAACACCTATCAGATCATCGGATCCGTCGCCGAGGGCATGGAGACCGCGGACAAGATCGCGGCCGCGGCCGACGCGGAACTGCCCAGTGACCCAGTCGCGATGAACGACGTCAGCGTCAGCAACCCGTAATGCTCGAAAGGAGTCTGCCCATGACCCGCGCCACCATCGCCACCGACATCGGCGACATCGAGGTCGACCTGTACGACCAGGCCGCACCGAAGGCGACGAAGAACTTCATCGACCTGGCCAACAAGGGCTTCTACGACGATGTGATCTTCCATCGCGTGATCCCGGGCTTCGTCATCCAGGGCGGTGACGGGCAATTCGGCAAGAAGGCGGCCCTCGAGCGGTCACGTGTCGGCACCGGTGGCCCCGGCTACAAGTTCGAGGACGAGCCGGTCCAGGGCGAGTACGCGCGTGGTTCGCTGGCGATGGCCAACTCCGGCCCGAACACGAACGGCAGCCAGTTCTTCATCTGTACGGACGACCTGAGCGGCCGCCTGCCGAAGAACTACACACTGTTCGGACAGGTCACCAAGGGCCTCGACGTCGTCGACCGGATCGTCTCGGCGCCGCGCGACGCGCGCGACCTGCCGAACGAGCCCGTCGCGATGACGTCAGTGACGATCCACCCGGAGCAGGGCTAGCCCGCCTCCGCCCGGACGGCCTCGACCGCGGCGAGGATCGCCGACACAGAGCGGTCCGCGTCCGCCTCGGTCGTGTTCCAACCGGACACCGAGATGCGCAGCGCCGGCGTGCCGTGGAACGTCGTCGCCCCGAGCCAGAGGACACCGTCGGTCTGGATCCGGTCCACGACGGCTGCGGTCGTGGCGCCGTCGCCGACGGCGACCAGGACCTGGTTGAGCACGACCTCGTTGACGATCCGGACCTCCGGATGGTTCGCCAGCTGGCGGGCCATCCGCGCGGCGATGTCGCAGCAACGCTCGACCATATCGGCGATCCCGGTGGCGCCCAGCGACCGGATCGCCGCATAGATCGGGAAGCCGCGCGCGCGACGCGACATCTCCGGCACGTAGTCGAACGGGTCGCGCTCCTGTCCGGGAGCCGGTGGCAGGTACGCCGCGGCGATCCCCATCGCCGCCCGGTGGGCGGCCGCGTCGCGCACGAACACGAGGCCGGCGTCGTACGGCACGTTGAGCCACTTGTGCGCGTCGGTTCCCCAGGAATCCGCGCCCTCGATACCGCGGACGAGATGGCGGAGACGCGGGCTCGCGCCCGCCCATAGACCGAAGGCGCCATCGACGTGGAGCCAGGCATTCGGGTGCTCGCGGACGATCGGCACGATCCGCTCCAGTGGGTCGAAGGCCCCACTGTTCACCTCGCCCGCCTGCGCGCAGACGATGGTCGGGTCATCCCGGCCGCGAAGCGCCTCGGCGAGCGCGGCACTGTCCATCCGTCCCTCGTCGTCGGTGGGGATCCGCTCGACCCGACCGCGACCCAGCCCGACGAAGCGCAAGGCGTTGAAGAGCGAGACGTGGCCGTCGGCTCCGGCGATGACCCTGACCTGTGGGGCGCCTTGCAGTCCCTGCTCCTCGACGTCCCAACCCGCCGAGCGCAGGACGGCATGACGGGCGGCAGCCATGGCCGTGAAGTTCGCCATCGTGGCGCCGCTGACGAACCCGACCGTCGTGCCGGTCGGGAGCCCGAAGAGCTCGACGAGCCAATCGGCGACGACCTCCTCGACGACCGCGGCCGACGGCGTCCCGAGATACAGACCGACGTTCTGGTCCCACACGGATGTGAGCCAGTCTGCGGCGAGTGCGGCCGGTACCGAGCCGCCGATGACGAACCCGAAGTAGCGCGGCCCGCTCATCGCCACGAGGCCCTGGTCGACGCCGCTCGCGAGGTCATCGATGACGGTTCGCGGGTCCGTGCCGGAGACCGGCAGCGGACCACCGAGGCGCGCGCGGAGGTCGTCCGCGGTCGTCCCTGGTTCGATACCGACACGCCGTTCCGGCAGCCCGCGACGATAGTCGATCGCGATCTCTGCGGCATGCCGGAGGAGGTCCGCCGTAGCGCTGTCGCGGTCATCGTCGAGCCGATCGCGGGCGGGATCGTCCGCTCGGGTGGTCATGCGCTTGCAACCCCTCTAAGACGCTCGCACCGCACGAAGGTTAAGGAATTTACACAGTTCCGTATGCCAAAACCCTTGGAAAGATGGGCCTCGACGGGTACGATACCGACGCTGCTCAGTCAGCCAAGCTGCCCCAGCGCCAAGGCCATGGGTAGGTAGGGTCAGGGTAGTCGGTACAGCCGACGTGATAGATGCTCTTGACGCGTGGCAGAAGTGTCCGCCCTCGTGACGGACTCTTTCACCGGGACAGCATCGAGGCGGCTCCTTCGGGAGCCGCCTCGTTCTATGTCCGGATCACTGGACCGTGAGCGTGCCCTTCATCCCGCCCGTGAAGTGGTCCGGGAACGTGCACAGGAACGTGTACGTGCCGGCTTCCGGCGCGTCGAATCTGACCTTGTCGGAGTCGTCGCCTTCGATCAGCTTGCTCGCCGCGATGATCCCGGGGTCCTCCTTGTCGAGCCAGTCGCGGTCATCGCCGGCGGCATTCGCGCTGGCCAGGACGCTGTCCTCCTGGCCAGGCTTCACCAAGACCCAGTTGTGGCCGACCTCGTCGTCGGGATTCGTCTTGTTGCTGAACGTCAGGGTGATCTTTGCTCCCGCGGGGGCCGACAACGTGTCAGTGGCGTAGTGGAAGTCGTCGGCGCCCTTGGCGGTATCGATGGACAGCGCGAGCTCGACCGGGGACGGCGCCGCGGTCGGCGTCGGCTGCCCCGACTCGACCGGTCCCGGCGTCGGTGTCGCGGGCTCGGGCGTGGGGGTCGGCTCGGGAGTCGGCGTTGCCGGCGGCGGGGTGATGGGAACGAGCGTGGTCCCGCTGCAGGCCGTCACCAGTCCCATCGCCAGGAGCAGGGCCATGGTCGCGACCACACGCCGCGAAGCGCTGCGCATCAGGCTGCGGCCGCGGGCTCGCTGGCTCGACCGCGGTCTCGTCGCCAGTAGCGGCGCAGGAGGAACGCGACGACGATGAGCGCGATCGGCATGCCGATCGCCACGGGCAGGACACCGGATGGGTTCGTGTCCTGGAATGCCGCCACCGTCAGATGGATGCCAGGGCTCGTGATCGGAAGGGTCGTCTGCTCCGGCGTGCCTGGCTTCACGATGGCGGTGAGATAGACCATGTAGTTGCCGTCCAGGACGGCCTCGACCGACCACGACTGCTCGGCGGACTCGCCTGGCTGGAGCGGATCAACGGATTGGGTCCGTTGGGGTGACCAGTCCTCCGGGTCGACCGGGTCACTCTTGCCGAGGTTGATGATGTTCATCGCGACCACCATCGGGGGCGTCGCGACCGCGTCGGCGTTCGTGACCGTCGTGGTGAATTCGACCTCGTCGCCGACGTTCATCGTCTCGGCGTCCTTGTCGATCTCGATCTCGATCTTGGGCGTCTCGGCGAGTGCGGGATAGCCCGCGGCACGCACGGCCAGCGGGGCCGCTACCAGAGCACCCAGCAGGAGGCCGACGGCCAGCAAGGCCGTCATCGCCGTCGAGGCCGCGCTGCGGGCTCCTCTCAGTCGAGGGATCCCGCCCTCGAGCTGCAGCCGTGGCGCCGCGTAGATGAACAGCAAGCCGACCGTGACCGCGGCCCACAGGATCGATGTCACCAGGTAGCTGAAACGGGAGCTTGGCGGCTGGTTGTTCACGATGAACTTCTCCAGGAACTCGCTGGTGGCCTGCAGCGGATCGAGCTGCTGGATCGTGTACCCGAGCGGTCCCTTCTGCGCCTCGCCCGGAAGCTGTGTCGGAAGCAAGAACAGGAGATAGACGAGGAGGCAAACGAAGAGGCTCGTGCGATTCGATCGCGACCACATGCTCACGAGAACGCCGAAGGCCGCGAACGCCATGGACAGGAGCGTCCCGATGGCCAACGTCCAGAGCATGCCGGGGACGATGACCGAGTCGCCCTGACCGAGCACGACGACGTACGGGATCGACAACAGGAACGCGGCCGGCCACGGCGAGACCGCGGCGACGAACTTCGCGAGCACGATCCGGCGACGACTCACCGGGGAGAGGAGCAGGGGTTCGAACGTGCCGCGCTCACGGTCGCCGCTGATGCTGTCGGCGCCGACGACGAGACAGAGCAGCACGCCGAAGGAAAGCGCCGAGAGGACCGTCAGGAACACCATCTCGGGCGGCGGGATGAGGTTCGCCTCGTTCTCGAGCTCGCGCATCACCGAGGTGATCGACATCAGGATCGTGAACAGGACGAGGAGCAGCACGAGTCGACCGCCGAGCCACAGCTCGGTCAACTCCTTGCGGAGGATCGGCCACCACGTCGAGCCGGAGAGTTCGCCCGCCGGGGCTGCTGCGGGACGTGTCGTGCTTGTCATCTCACGCCTCGCTTCCGGCGCCGCGCCGTGATCGTGTGGGGCCGCCCTCGAGGCCGAGTCGTGGGGCCGCATAGAGGAACAGGACGCCGAGGATCCCGATCGTGACGGCGATCGGCGCGTACAACAGCGGCCACAACTCGTCGACGATCTTGACGTCGATGAATCCCTGCTGGAGGAACTGCCGTGCGGCCTCCAGCGGGTCGATCGCCTGCACGACCGCGCCGGCCGTGGTCGCGAGGAACTCACCTGGCAGCTGCGGCGGAAGCTGGGCGACGATGTAGATCAGCAACCCGACGAACAGGCTCGTCCGGCTGCTCGTCGACCACAGGCTCACGAGCATCCCGATGCCGGTGAACGCGATGGCGGTCAGGGTCCCGAGAATGGCGCCCCAGGCGAGAGCGGGCCATAGGGCCAGGTCGCCCTGTGCGAGCGTGATGACGTACGGGATCGTGTACAGGTACGCGATCGGCCACGGCGATAGCGCCGCCAGGTATTTGCCGAACACGATCTGACGGTGATCCGCCGGAGCGAGCAGGAGCGGCTCGAGCGTCGCCCGCTCGCGTTCGCCACTGATGCTCTCCGATGCGATGACAAGGCCGATGAACAGACCGAACGTCATCGACGTGTGGATCATCACGATGATCATCGTCCGAGGTGGAGTGAGGCTCAGCTCACTGTTGGTCGCGAGCAGGAACGCCGTGATCGAGATGAGGATGCCGAACAGGATCAGCAGGTAGAGGGCCTTGCCTCCGACCCACAGCTCTTCGAGCTCCTGGCGGAAGACGAGCCACCAGGCGGGTCGATCCGAGCGGTCATCAGCAACGGCTCGCTCGGCCGGTGCGGCGGTGGCGGTCATGCGATCGCCTCCGCGGTCAGCTGCAGGAACACGTCCTGGAGCCGTCCACCGGCCACCTCGAACCCGAGGATCGGGATCCCGCTGGCGATGAGCGTCTCGAGGACCCGGTTGCGATCGGCATCGGTCGCTGACGCCGCACTCGAGCCGACCTGGACCGAGACCCAGCCGCGCGGGTCGAGATCCGTGACGGTCGCGCCATCCATCGCCGCGATCCGCGCCGCCGCGGCATCGACCTGATCGACCGGCACGCGGACGCGCACCGTCCGTTCCGTCGTGCCGTCGGACGCCGCCTGGCCGAGGACGTCAGTGACACTGCCTTTGGCCACGATCTGACCCTGGTTCATGATCACGACGTCGTCGCAGATGCCCTCGATCTCCGAGAGCAGGTGGCTGCTGAGGACGACACCCGCATCGCGCTCCTGAGCGATCGTGCGGATCATCTCGAGCAGCTCTTGTTGGCCGCGTGGATCGAGGCCGAGCGTCGGTTCGTCGAGGAAGACGACCCGTGGATCGTTCACGAGCGCTCTGGCGATGCCAAGCCGCTGGCGCATGCCGTGGCTGTACGTCTCGATGAGTGAGTCGCCCCGCGCGGACATACCGACCATCTCGAGCAGCTCGCGGGAGACTTGCCGCGCATCAGCCTGGCGGCGGCCGAACAACTGGCCGTAGTAGGTGAGGTACTCCGCGCCGCTCGTGTGACGGGGGAAGCCGAGGCCCTCCGGCAGCACGCCGATGCGGCGACGGATGCGGATCGGTTCCTCGGAGCCGATCCCGTCGACCTCGAAGCGCCCGGACGTCGGCTCGAGGACGGTCGTCAACACACGGATCGCCGTGGTCTTCCCCGCCCCGTTCGGTCCCAGGAACCCAAGGACCCGGCCAGAGGCGAGCGTGAACGACAGGGCTCGCAACGCGCGCCTCGTGCCATACGAACGGTAGATGTCGCTGGCGACCAGGATCGGGCGTGACGACGCTCGATCAGCCACTCCATCGGCCGGGTGCATGGACCCCTCCCTACCCGCGTGCGACGGACCGCCTACCCGCATGGGCCCTAGACCACCCCTGACGGGACCGGAGCGTAACAAACCGTTAACAGCGGGAGAGGGGCCAGATGACCAACCGGCGCGCCGACGCACCACATCGGTCGCCTCCGCGGAGGCTCGCAATCTACCTGCTACTTGACAGTAGCTCGTTTATGTCGCATATTCTTGCTACCGGCAGATAGCAAGTACCGGTAAGCGACAGGAGGCCGACGATGGCCGTTCTCACGCTCCCGCAGCGCTCGATCCGACCCGCGGTCGTCATCCTCCGCGTCGAGATCGTGGCCCTTACCCTCGCGACTGCCTGGATCCACGCGACCCTCGGCAGCACGCTCTTCCTCCTCAATGCGATCGGCTACACGGTGCTCGCCGTCGCGATGGTCCTGCCCGGGCCGATCGGACGCGTCCGCTGGCTGGTCCGCTACGCGCTGATGGCGTTCGCGGCCACGACGATCGCCGCCTGGTTCGCCTTCGGCGCCCGTTTCGAGCTCGCGTACCTCAGCAAGGCGATCGAGCTCGCACTGATCGGGCTGCTGCTGGTCGACTCGTGGGTCGTCGACGGGGGACCGCTTGTCGTGGTGCGTCGGCTCGAGCGGATCGCCGCCTCCGCGATCCGCTGACGCATCTGCTCTGATCGACCGCCGGCTGCCCCGGCGGTCGACCCGTGTCAGGTCAGCCCGTCGAGTTCATCCGCCAGCCGCGTCTCGGCGATCTGGATCGCGAGACGCAGGTCGGTCGTCGTCGACGAGCCGGCCCACCCGATGCCGATCCTGACGAGGTCCGACGTGCCGAGCTGGTACTCACAGGCGGCGCGGACCCGCTCGACGATGTTGATCGCGGCGATCTCGTCGGTCTCGGTGAGCAGCAGCCCGAAGCGCGTCCGTTCGACGCGCGCCATGTGGTCGCTCGAGCGGACATTCACGGCCATCGTCCGTGCCAGTTGCACGAACAGTCGCTCCGCGACATCGATCCCCCACGAGCGCGCGTACCGGTCGAGCCCGTTGATCTCGATCAACGCCACCGTCACCGGTCGTCGATAGCGACTGACCCGGGCGACCTCACTCGAGACGGTCCGATCCCAGAGTCGCGGTCCGTCAGTCCCGGTAAGGGCGTCGGTCCAACCGGACGGGACGCCGGGCAGGAGGTTCGGCTGCATGCCGCTGTCGCCGATCTCGATCTCGAGCGGTCCCTCTTCCTGCGTCACGCGACCTCCTGCTCACCCGTGCCGAGGACTGGGTCGGTCCTGGGTGACGGAGGGATGGTGGCCTCCAGAACGCCCGTCGGGACCGGGCGGAGTGGTACCGGCGCGACAGGCTGAAGGTCCGGGTGCATCCCGGTGTTCCCTCCGTCGCCGCGGGGCGCTAGCCTGTGCACGAGGTCGATCGATCAGGAGGGTCCGAGATGGCGACGATGCACGAAGCGCTCGAGCAGGCGATGGGGCATCACTTCGAGCCCGGCACCGTGGACCGGATCCACCAAGAGGGGATGGCGATCGGCAATGTGGACACGATGAGCCAGGCCATCCACGACGTGTACTGCGGGATCATGGCCGACCACACCGACCCGAACGACAAGGACCGCGAGCAGGCAGCCGCGATGATCGCCGCCCTCCAGAAGGCCTCTTCCTGACGCCCTGATCTCGCCCGTGGCCGGGCCAGCCGTCAGCTGACGCTGCGGAGATCCAGCACCCGGCCCCAGTGGAACACACGGACGGAGAAGAGCACACCAAGCGCCGCGAGCACGAGGATCGCCGCGGCCGCGATCGACGCGTCGAGGTCCCCCGCCTGGAACTCGCTATATACGACGAGCGGTAGCGTCTGTGTCCGGCCTTCGACGTTGCCGGCAAACATGATCGTCGCCCCGAACTCGCCGAGCGCCCGAGCCCAGCTCATGACCAGCCCCGCAGCCAGCGTCGCGCCCGCGAGCGGCACCGTCATCGTCCGGAAGACCTGACGCTCATTCGCTCCGTCGACGCGGGCGGCATCCTCGAGGTCGCGGTCGACGCCGGCGATCCCAGCGCGCGCCGCACGGACGAAGAACGGCGCGGACACGAAGGTCTGGGCGAGGATGACCGCGATCGTGGTGAACGCGATGTCGAGACCCGCGACCTGGAGTGGCGCCGACAGCAGCCCACGCCGACCGAACACCAACAGAAGGGCCAGCCCGGCGACCGCCGGCGGCAGCACGATGGGGATGTCGACCAATGCCTCGACGAACCACTTGCCGCGGAAGGTGCGTCGAGCGAGGACGAGCGCCAGTGGCAGGCCGATCGCGACCGTCAGGACGACACTGACCGCCGTCGTCGTGAGACTCAGTGCAAGCGCCGCCAGGACCGGGGAAGTGCCGGCGATCTGGACGAGCGACCCATCGAGGATCGCACGCGCGATCAGCGTGATGATCGGAAGCCCGAGGAAGATGGCGAACAGCCCTGCCAGGACGAGGACACTCGGCCCACCCGAGCCGGCGGCCGACGCGGTCGAGGTCCCGCGGCGGCTGGGCGGACTGTCCGATCGGACGGCCGCGGTCATGACGCCGGCGGCAGGAACCCGGACTCCTGCAGGATCGCCTGGCCGTCCGGCCCTGCGAGCCAGTCGAGGAATGCCTTCGCAGCCTCAGCATCGTGCGAGGCCTTCAAGACCACACCCGCGTAGGTCGCAGGCACGTTCGCGCCATCGGGGATCGGCACGGTATCGACATCGGTCGACGCCTTCGCATCGGTGACGTAGACGATGCCCGCATCACCTTCGCCGAGCCCGACCTTCGCGACGACCGACTTGACGTTGTCCTCCTTCGACACCACGTTCCTGGCGTATCCGGCCTCGAAGTCGGCCGGATAGCCGGACACCTTCGCAAGGTTCTTCACCAGCTGGCTGGCGTATTTGGTGATCGGGACCTCGTCCCCGGCCCCGACGACCTTGACGCCGCTCCTGGCAAGGTCGGCCGCCGACGAGACCTTTCCCGGGTTCCCCTTCGGCACGATGATCGTCAGCTCGTTCCCTGCGAAGTCGACGGCATCGCCTGCTGCGAACCCGCCATCGACGAGCTTCTTCGGGTTCGTGGTGTCCGCCGCGAGGAAGACGTCCGCGGGGGCGCCTTGCTCGATCTGCGTTTCGAGCGCCGCCGAGGAATCGGTCGAGATCGTCAGCTTCGAGCCCGGGTTGGCGGTCTCGTATGCCGCCTTCGCAGCATCGAGCACGCCGGCGAGCGATGCAGCCCCGTATATCGTCAGATCCGCTCCAACGGCACTTGCGGTCGCAGGTGTGGACGCCGACGGGCTCGCGACGGTCGGTGCCGACGT
>DATNFQ010000097.1:0-11229 GCA_035606295.1 Patescibacteria group bacterium | reverse complement strand
CCCATGCCGTTCGGCAGCAGGTGGCGCGTCACGATCTTGCGATCCGACACACCGATCGCCCGGGCTGCCTCGACGAACTCGGTCTCCTTGAGGGCCAGCATCTGGCCCCGCACCAGCCGCGCCACGGTCACCCAGGACGTGATGCCGATCGCGACGAACACGAGCAGCAGACCGTCGAGCGCCTGTCCGAACACCGTCTCCCGGAACGCGACCGACAGCAAGATGATGAAGAGCAGGTCCGGGAACGCATAGATGATGTCGGTGAACCGCATCAGGAAGTTGTCCGTCCGGCCGCCGAACCAACCCGCGAGCGCGCCGATCGGCACGCCGATCAGGATGATGACGATCTGCACGACGAACGCGACGCTGACGCTGATGCGCGCCCCGTCGAGGAGCCGGCTCAGAAGGTCACGGCCGAGCTGATCGGTCCCGAGGATGTGGCCGGGCGAGCCCGGCGGGAGCGGTCCGTGTCCCCCGGCGAGGACGGCCTTCAGGTCCTGCTGCGAGTACGGATACGGCGCAAGGAGCGGCCCGAAGACACCAAGGAAGATGAGCGTGATCACGAGGAACAGGCCGAGGATGGCGAGACGGTTCTTGAGGAGCCGGCCCCACGCATCACGCCATAGCCCGGTCGAGGGCCGCTCGCGAACGGCAGCTTGCTGGGCGCTCGCCGCTGAAGTCGTCATGGTGGCGCTCCCGTCCTAGCTGTAGCGGATCCGCGGGTCGATGTAGGCGTACAACACGTCGACCACGACGTTGAGGAAGGCGACCGTGAAGGCGTAAAGGATCGTCATCGCCATCAGCAGGCTGTAGTCGCGCTGGCTGATCGCTGAGACGTAGAAGCGGCCGATCCCCGGCACGCTGAAGATCGTCTCGATGATGAACGAGCCGGTGACGAGGAAGGCGAGCGTCGGCCCCAGGATCGTGACCACCGGGATGAGCGCGTTCCGGATCATGTGGCGCGACACGACGGCGCGGCCGCCGATGCCCTTGCTCTGCGCCGTCCGGATGTAGTCCTTGCGGGTCACCTCGAGCATCGACGCACGTGTGTACCGCGCGATCACAGCGATCGGGAAACCGGCCAAGGCGACGGTCGGTAAGACCCAGTACTGCGGCCCCTTCCAGCCGCCGGTCGGGAACCAACCTAAGCCGATACTGAAGACGACGATCAGCAGGATGGCCAGGACGAAACTGGGCGTGGCGATGCCGATGATCGAGATCGAGGTCGAGAGGTAGTCCGGCCATCTGTTATGGCCGAGCGCCGCGAATATCCCGAGTGGGATGCCCACCACGACGGAGAGCGCGAACGCCATGATCCCGAGCTGGAACGTCACAGCGATCCCGTCCCCGATGATGTCGTTGACGCGGCGGTCTCGCGACCGATACGAGGGGCCGAGATCGCCCGTGACGAACCCGCCGGCCCACTGGATGTACTGCTCGTACAGCGGCTTGTCGAGGCCATATTGGGCGTTCAGTCGCGCCTGGACATTGGCGGGGAGCCGCTTCTCAGCGTCCCATGGTCCACCGGGCACGGCGTGCATGAGGAAGAACGTGATGATCGAGACCGCGAACAACACCGGGATGATCCACAGGATCCGCCGAGCGAGATAACTGATCACGGTCTCACCAGCTTCGTGTTAGATCCCTTTGCGTTCGGTCGATGATGCACGATGGGCCGGCCCCGTGTGGAGCCGGCCCATCACTTGATCGTCGGTGACGACTAGTGGGCGAGGATCCGGATCGTCTCCGGGAACTCGTCGCCGGGGTTGTTGTGGTCGATCGGGGTGACCTGCTCGCCATCGACCCACGGCTTCACGACGGTCGCGAAGGTCCGATAGAGCAGCGGCAGGTAGGCAGCGTCCTCGGACAGTAGCTTGTCCGCCGACGCGTAGAGCTGGGCTTGCTTGTCCGGATCCTGTTCGACGGCGGCCTTCTTGAGGATGTCGTCAAACGCCGGGTTGCAGTACTGGCTGTTGTTGTTGCCGCCACCGCACGTGAAGTTGCCATCGAGCTGGTTGTTCGCATGCGGGTAGTCGGCGCCCCACGCGTCCCGGGCGAGGTCGTACTCACCGGCGGTCCGCTGGGTCAGGAACACGCTGAACTCGCTACCGACCTGGTCGGTCTTGAGACCGAAGGCCTGGTTCCACGCCTCGGCCAGGAACGCGACGCGCGGCTCGTGACCGGCACCGGTGTTGAAGCCGAACTTCAGCGCCGGGATGTCGGCTGCACTTGAGTAGCCGATCTCCTGGAGCGCCTGGGTCATCTTCGCCTTCGCGTCGTCGAGATTGAACGGATACGGGTTGATCGAGTCATCGTGCCCGGGCAGGCCCGGCATGATGAAGCTGTTCGCGACCTGGCCGATGCCCGAGAACGTGGCGTCGATGAACGCCTGCTTGTCGATCGCCTCGGTCAGCGCGATGCGGAAGTTCTTGTTGGTGGTCGGGCAGGTGTGCTCGTCCGGACAGCGAGCGAGCTTGCCCTTGCCCGACGGGTCGGTGCCGTTGTTGAAGTCGTACTGGGCGATGCCGAGGGTCGGGATCTCGGAGTACTGATCGGCGAAGGCCGGGTCGTTCTTGATGCGGTTGATGTCCTCGTCCGGGACCGGGTAGACGGAGTCGACCTCGTCGGCCTCATAGGCACGCTGTGCGTCAGCAAGCTCGGCGAAGATCGGCATGTCGATCTCGGTCAGGGTCGGCTTGGTGCCGATCCAGTTCGGGTTCGGCTTCAGGACGATCTGGGCGTTGTGATCCCAGCTCTCCACGTTGAACGGGCCAGAGGAGACGTAATTACCGGTCTCGGTGGCACCCTTGCTGGTGATCCACTTCTCCTGCATCGGCACCGTCACCCACATCCCCGTGACCGCCAGGAAGTAGGTCGCGGGGATGGCGAGCTTCACGACGAACGTCTTGTCGTCGGGCGCTGAGACGCCCACCTTGTCGAGCATCCCGTCGATCTCGGAATCGGACGGAAGCTTCTTCGGGTTGATGCTGAGCAGATCAGCGGCCCCTTCGACCTCCTTGAGGACGTAGTTGTATGGAGCCGGGTTGCGTGGGTCGAGGAGACGCTTCCAGCTGAAGACGTAGTCGCCGGCGACGATCGGGTCGCCGTTGCTGTACTTGGCGTCCTTGAGGTGGAAGGTCAGGGTCTTCGAATCCGGCGAGACGTCCCATGACTCAGCGAGCTCCGGGACGATCTTGAGGTCCTTGTCGACATAGGTGAGTCCGCGCTGCACTGCGACGAGGACCGCCGTGGACTGCGAGTCCTGGGCCAGGTTCGGGTCAAGCGTGGCCGGATCCTGGATCAGCGGCCAGCGGATGGTCTGCTCAGCGGCCAGGTCGGCCGAAGCGGCCGGTGATTCACCGCCGGAGGCTGCCGGGGACTCTCCCGGCGCCTGGCTCTCGGCAGGGGCTTGCGTCGCGCTCGAGCCGCCGCACGCGCTCGCCATGATGGCGAACGCGCCCAGGAGGGCGAGGAGACGTTTCTGTGTCATATGGGTCCCTTTCACGTAACCCCGTCGCCGCGGTGTCCTGACCGCAGCATCCGGTTGGTTCGAGCACGCCATGATCGTGTCCGCCGACCATGGCGCCTTGACCGACGACGCCGCGATCCTCCCATCGGTAGCGCCGTACGCGGGCTAGCCCGCGGTCACGATGACGAGCCGCGGGCCTCAAGATGGCGCATATCATTCACAGGAAGGTAGTGCCCGTCAACTTGACGGAAGTCCGGCTCCGCTTCAATCCGGACAGGGCATCTCCGCACCAGCCATGGGTCGCCAGCGCAGGTTCGGCTGGCGCGCGGCGGTCGCCTCGTCGAGGCGTTTGACGGGTGCCGTGTGCGGAGCCGACGTGACCATCTCCGGATCACGCTCCGCCTCCGCGGCGATCTCGATGAGTGCGTCGGCGAAGGCGTCGAGGGTCTCGACCGATTCGGTCTCCGTGGGCTCGATGAGCATCCCTTCCTCGACGATCAACGGGAAGTAGATCGTCGGCGGGTGGAACCCATGGTCGATCAGCCGCTTCGCGACATCGAGGGTCCGCACCCCCGTCTTGGCCTTGAGGCTGGCCCCGGACGCGACGAACTCGTGCTTGCACGGCCTGTCATACGGCAGGTCGAACGTGCCGGCGAGTCGCGACTTGAGGTAGTTCGCGGCCAGGACTGCGTCGTCGCTCACCTCGCGGAGGCCGGAGCCGCCATGCGCGCGGATATAGGCATACGCGCGCACGAGGACGCCGGTATTCCCGACGAAACTGCGCAACCGACCGATCGACGTCGGGCGTTCGTCCGGGCGCTCCAGTCGGAACGTCCCGTCATCGAGACGGAGGACGCGCGGCGTCGGCAGGTACGGGAGCAGCAACTCCCCTACCCCGACCGGCCCGGCACCCGGACCGCCACCGCCATGCGGCGTGCTGAACGTCTTGTGCACGTTGAAGTGCATGACGTCGAAACCCGCCTGGCCGGGCCGGAACCGGCCGAGGATCGCGTTCAGGTTCGCGCCATCCATGTAGGCGAGCGCACCCGCCTCGTGGACCGCGTCGAGCAGCTCTCCGATCCGTGACTCGAACAGCCCCAACGTCGAGGGGTTGGTGATCATCACCGCCGCGGAGCGCGGCCCGAGCGCCGCCTTGAAGGCGTCGAGGTCGACACCGCCGTCCGCGGCCGACGGGATCGTGATGGTCTTGAACCCGGCCATCGATGCGGTCGCCGGGTTCGTCCCGTGCGAGCTGTCCGGTACGAGCACCTCGTCACGGTCGGTGTCGTCGCGCTCGCGGTGGTACGCGCGGATCATGAGGATCCCGGTCAGCTCACCCTGGGCGCCGGCCGCGGGCTGGAGTGTGACCGCGCGCATCCCGGAGATCTCGGCCAGCGCGGCCTCCAGCTCCCAGAGCAGCTGGAGCGTGCCCTGCGCGACCTCGTCCGGGGCCATCGGATGCAGGTCCGCGAACCCGGGTAACCGCGCCGCCCACTCGTTCAACTTGGGGTTGAACTTCATGGTGCACGACCCGAGCGGATAGAACCCGGTATCGACCGCATGGTTCAGCTGGCTCAGGTTCACGTAGTGGCGGACGACGTCCGGCTCGTTCATCTCGGGGAGTGCCGGTGGGGTGGCGCGCCGCGCATCGTCCGGGAGGCGATCGAGCGCGTCCTTGGGCGGATGCGGGATCTTGCCGCCTCCTCGTCCCGGAGAACTGCGCTCGAACAGCGTCGGCTGGAGTTTCTCGCCGGTGACGCTCATCGCGTCGCTCCGACCGGGTTCGCTGCCCGTTCTGCACCCGCGCCGGTCTCGACACCCACGGGCGGGCGGCCGCTGAGGACCTCCTGCAGCGCGGCGACGAACCTCGCGATATCTCCGGAGGTGGTGAGTTCGGTCGTGGCGAGGAGCAGCCCGTCCGCGAGCGTCGGGTCGTCCGGTTCTGCGTCCGCGAGGACCAGCCCTGCCAGGAAGCCCCGTTCGATGAGCCGGCGGTGGACGGTGCGTGCATCAGCGACGCGGATCGCGAACTCGTTGAGGTAGGGGCCCGGATGCACTCGTTCGACCCCGATGGCGGCAAGCCCGGTCTCGAGCTCCGTCGCCCGCGCCGCCCCGTTCGCCGCGACGTCCCGCAAGCCATGTGGCCCGATCGTCGCGAGATAGATCGACGCAGCGAGCGCGAGCAGCGCCTGGTTCGTGCAGATGTTGCTCGCCGCCTTGTCGCGCCGGATGTCCTGCTCGCGCGCGCGAAGCGTCATGACGAACGCACGCTTCCCGTCGAGGTCGGTCGTCATCCCGACCAGCCGGCCTGGGATCTGGCGCACCAGCGCGTCGGTGGAGGCGAGGATCCCGAGATATGGGCCGCCGTATTGCGGCGCGATCCCGAGGGGCTGCCCCTCCCCGGCCGCGATGTCGGCGCCGTATGCACCTGGTGGTGTCAGGACGGCCAGGGAGACGGGCTCGATGACCGCGACGAACAACGCGCCGGCGGCATGTGTGAGCTCGCCGATCCGCGACATCGGTTCGAGCAACCCGAGGAAATCCGGGTTCGCGGCGATGACGCCCGCGACCGGCCGGCCCTCCTCCGCGAGCATGCGCGCCAACGCCTCGAGATCGGTCGTGCCGGCAGCCTCGCCTTCGGCGAGGAGCGGGATCTCCTCGAGTTCGAGATTCCGCATGTACGTGTGCAGCGTCTGGCGGTACTGCGGGTGCACCCCCCGGCTGACGAGCACGCGGTCGCGTCGCGTCGCACTGCAGGTCATGAGGGCCGCTTCGGCGGTGGCCGCGGCGCCGTCGTAGTGCGACGCCGACACCACGTCCATGTCGACGAGCTCGGCGATCAGTGACTCGTATTCGTAGATCGACTGGAGCGTCCCCTGGCTGACCTCGGGCTGGTACGGCGTGTAGGCCGTGTACCACTCGCCACGGAGAAGTAACTGATCCACGGCGGGCGGGGTCCAGTGCCGGTAGACGCCCGCGCCGAGGAACGACACGAGATCGGTGCGGTTGCGACTCGCCATCTCGCGGAGCCGCGCCGACAGCTCGAGTTCGGGCTCGGGCGGCGGGAGGTCGAGCGCGCTGGCCCGGAGGTCGACTGGGATGTCCGCGAAGAGATCGTCGACGCTATCGAGGCCGAGCGCCGAGAGCATCCGCTCCCGGTCGGCCGGGGTATGCGGGCCGTAGGGCATCGTCCGATCAGCCGGCCGCGACGAGGTCGTCGTAGGCGGGGCCGTCGAGGAGATCGTCCATCTCGGACGTATCGCTCAGCCTGATCTTGATCATCCAGCCGTCGCCGTACGGGTCACTGTTCACGAGCTCAGGGTTGGCCGCGAGCGCGTCGTTGGTCGAGGTCACAGTCCCTGTCAACGGAGCGAAGAGGTCGCTGACCGCCTTGACGGATTCGACCACGCCGAACGCCTTCGCCTCCTCGAGGTCGCGACCCTCGTCGGGCAGCTCCACGAACACGATGTCACCGAGTTGGTCGGCGGCGTACTGGGTGATCCCGACGGTGGCCTCTCCGCCGTCGACCCGGACCCACTCGTGGTCGCGGGTATAGCGCAAGTCGGTCGGTGCGCTCACGTCAACTGCTCCTCCGGTAGAACGGCAGCGGGACGACCCGCGCCGGGACGCGCGTGTCGCGGACCTCGATATCCACCATGGTGCCCGGTTCCGCGTCCGAGGGTGCGACGTACGCCATCGCGATCGGGACACCGAGCGTGGGCGACTGGGTGCCACTGGTCACGACGCCGGTCCGGCGGTCGCCGCTATGGACCGGATACCCGTGCCGCGCGATGCCGCGACCCTCGACGGTGAGCCCCACCAGACGCCGCTTCGGCCCGTCGGCCGCCGCTCGTTCGAGCGCCGCGCGCCCCACGAAATCGACACCCTTGTCGAGCTTCACCACGCGACCCAAGCCTGCGTCATACGGGGTCGTGGTCGTGTCGAGCTCGTTGCCGTACAGCGGCATCCCGGCTTCCAGGCGAAGCGTGTCACGTGCCCCGAGGCCGACGGGGCCGCCTTCGACGCCGCGAACCGCCTCCAACAGCGTGTCCCACAGCTCGCCGGTCCGACCCGTGTCGACGAACACCTCGAAACCATCCTCACCGGTATACCCGGTCCGGGCGACGTGTGCCGGGATCCCTGCCACCTGGCCGTCGGCGATCCCGTAGTAACGCAGGGACGCCAGGTCGACGTCGGTGTGTGGCGTGAGGACCTCGACCGAGCGCGGACCCTGGATCGCCACGAGACCGGTCGCGAGCGACTGATCGTCAAGCAGGGCTCGTGAGCCGTCCAGCCGCTCGGCGAGTGCATCGGACACGATCTGCGCGTTCGAGGCGTTGGCGACCACCATGAAGCGGTCAGCGGCCAGGCGATAGACGATAAGGTCGTCGAGGATGCCACCGTCGGGTGCGCAGATCATCGAGTAGTGCGCCCGGCCGACAGTGAGCGCAGGTGGGTTGGTGACGAGTGCGCGTGCCAGCGCATCACCGGCGTCGGGACCCTCGACGAGCAACTCGCCCATGTGCGACAGGTCGAACAGGCCGGCCCGTTCGCGAACGCACCGGTGCTCCTCGAGGATCGAGCTGTATTGGACCGGCATCCGCCACCCGGCGAAGTCGATCATCCGAGCGCCCAGCGCCTCGTGGCGACTGGCGAGTGGTGTCTCATGGATCACGGTGCCGGCCCCCTCCGGGTCCGTCACGAGGCGCGCTCCGCGCCCGAGGTCGCCAGGCGGCCGGCCGCCTGCGCGACGAGTCCGCGTTCCGTTTCGAAGGTCAACATCGTGGGCGCCTCATCGAAGTCGATCCAGCGGACCTCGTCGAACTCGTGATCGTGTCGTTCGAGGTCGCCCCCCACGGGTTCCATCATGAAGTAGTGGACGGTCTTGTGGATGCGGGTCCCCGACTGGACGAACGTGTACTCGATCGAGCCGAGCGGTCCTGTGATGCGGACGTCGAGCCCGGTCTCCTCCACGACCTCGCGCACCGCGGTCTCCTCGACGGTCTCGTGGGGATCGGGCGTGCCTTTCGGAAGGGTCCAGGTCCGGTTGTCACGATCGCGACGGCGGCTGCCGACGACGAGCTGCGGACGCCCGTTCGCGTAGCGGACGACGATGCCGCCGGCGGAAGTGGCGGTGGCGTTCCTCAGGCGTGCCACGGAGCCGCGGCGGCGCTGGGACGGTGAGCCGATCCGGAGCGTCCGGAGCGGGCCCAGTGCATCGTCACCAGCGGCCGGACTCGGTGATCGCGCAGGTGCGACCGGGTCGGTCGAGGGCCACGCCAGCCCGAGCGAAGCCGCTCGTAGGGACCGGCATCAGGGGCTCGCAGCTGCGTCTGGGGGCCGCTCACCGGTGAGAACGATGCGCGCGCTCCGAGACCGAGTCGCCGCTCTCTGAGGCGGCTCGACGGACGCACGAATCGCGCCGCCGGGCGAGCCGCGTACTTGGCGGCGATGCTGTGTCCCATGGGCCGAAATAGTACTAGGTCAGTCCTGCCTTGCAAGCGCATTGCTGAGTGAATCACGCATCGCAGACGCCGTCTCCGGTGCCAGCGCGCCACGCTCGACGGCCAGATCGATCTCGCGGTGCGCAGCGGCCACATAGAGCGCGAGGACCCCAGGCGCGTGGGCATGCAGCGCTTCGAGATGCGCCGTCAACGTGCCGACGTCGCCGCGGGTCATCGGGCCCGTGAGCGAGGCACGGATCCCGAGCGCACGCGCATTTCCCAGCGTCCCCTCGATGAGCGGTCCGTAGATCTCGAGGGCGCCCGCCTCGTCGAGACCGGCGACCGCGCCCAACTCGGCGATGGCATCGAGCAGCGCCACGAACCCGCCCGCGGCCAGGACCGGGGCCGCGTGATAGGCGGCCTTGGTGCCTGGGGCGAGACGAACCGCACGCGCTCCCATCCGTTCCGCCATCGTCGCGAGCAAGGCTGCGAGGTCGTCATCGCCCTCGATGGCCACGGTCGCGCCGCGGAGCGCGGCGACCGCCCGTTCCGCGTCGGCGAATGCCACAAGCGGATGGAACGAGCCGATCTGCGTCCCGGCCGCCATCGCCGGAGCCAGCACTTGGGCGCCGAGCGCTCCGCTCGTGTGGACCATCGCCTGGCCGCTGTACATCCGGACCTCGCGCGCGAGCGGTGCGATCGCGTCATCCGGTATGGCGAGGATGATCAACTCGACCTCCTCGATCAAGGCCTGCGCCTCGGCGAATCCGCGCGCACCCTCGACGGAGCTCGCGAAGCGCGCCCGTCGCTCCGGGTCTCGGCTCGCAACGGCCTGGATCGGCCAACGGGCACGACTCAGTGCGAGACCGAGCGCCGTCCCGACCGCTCCCGCGCCGACGATACCCGTGGATGGGATATCCGCGGGACCGGAGCGTTGATGGGGATGGACGTGTCCGTCCGCGTGGGCCTCACCGTCGCCGTGGCGATGGTGCCCAGTCGGGACAGGGTCAAGGTCGATGCCCGCCTCCTTGATCGCCGCCTCCATCTCTGCCCGATCCCGTTCCGGATCGTCGCCCGGCAATGGGCCCCAGGGCTTCACGGGACCGAGCCGCGGTGGGCGGTGCGGCTGCGTCCGACCCGGTCGACGCTGGCGGCGCGCCGAGCGCGGTACGCTTCCATGCATCGAGTCTAGCGAGCCAACGGAGTAGCACGCGTTGCCATCAGCCGATCCCTTCGGCGCCCGGGCATCCCTCGGCCCCGGCCTGCCCGATATCTACCGCCTAGGGACCGTCGAGGGCCTGACCGCCGAAGCGCGTCTGCCCGTCACGGTCCGGATCCTGCTCGAGAACCTGCTCCGTCACGCCGGTGGAGTGGTCGACGCTGCTGACGTCGAGACGCTCGCGTCGTGGCGGCCTGGGGTCGCTGCGGAGGCTGAGATCCCGTTCATGCCGTCGCGGGTGATCATGCAGGACCTCACCGGCGTGCCTGCGGTCGTCGATCTCGCCGTGATGCGGGACGCGATGGCCGACCTGGGCGGCGATCCGGCCCGGGTCAACCCGCTCGTGCCGGCCGACCTCGTCATCGACCACTCCGTCCAGGTCGATCGCTTCGGCACCGGTGATGCGTTCGCGTTCAACGTCGAGCGCGAGTACGAGCGGAACGGCGAGCGCTACCAGCTGTTGCGTTGGGCCCAGACGGCGTTCCGCAACCTGCGCATCGTCCCGCCGGGGACCGGCATCGTCCACCAGGTCAATCTCGAGTTCCTGGCTCCTGTCGTCGACGAGCGCGACGGCGTGGCCTTCCCCGACACGCTCGTCGGAACCGACTCCCATACGACGATGATCAACGCGCTCGGTGTCCTGGGCTACGGCGTCGGCGGGATCGAAGCCGAGGCGGTCCTCCTCGGACAGCCGCTGTACCAGCCGATGCCGCATGTCGTCGGCGTGGGCCTGACAGGCGAGTTGCCGAGCGGATCGACGGCTACCGACCTCGTCCTCGTCGTCACCGAGATGCTCCGTAGCCACGGCGTCGTCGGTGCGTTCGTCGAGTTCGCCGGCGACGGCGTGGCGGGGCTATCGCTGGCCGACCGGGCGACGATCTCGAACATGAGTCCCGAATTCGGAGCGACCGCGACGCTCTTCCCGATCGACGACGAGACGCTCGCATACCTGCGGCTGACTGGGCGGAGCCCCGAGCGAGTCGACCTCGTCGAGCGCTACGCCAAGGAGCAGGGACTCTGGCGCGAACCCGGTGACGGACCCGCGTTTGACGAGGTCCTGACGCTCGACCTATCGACGGTCGAGCCGTCGGTGGCCG
>DATNFQ010000096.1:0-5377 GCA_035606295.1 Patescibacteria group bacterium | reverse complement strand
CGGATGTTCGGCAGGATCACGCGGTAGCCGGCCGCCGTAAGGAGGATCACCTCGATGTGCGGGGACGGTCCCCACGCTCCCAGCGGGCCGCCGTGGACGTTGACGACCGCGGGGAGGGGCTTGGCGCGCGCGCCGGCGGGGGAAGCGATCCAGACGTCGACCGGGCCGCCGCCCCCCGCTGCCTGCACGACCTGCATCTCGGGCATCTCGAACGGCCGCTGCCAACGCGACCCGAGCGCGGAACGGGTCCGCGCCGTTCCGCCTGACGCTGCCTCGGGCTGGTCGTCGACGCTCACGGTCATCAGGTCCATCGCGCGCGTGCCGTCTGTGCCGAGGAAGGCGACGGTCTCGGCGCCGACCGCGATCGAATGCGTCACGCCGTCGGTCGACGTGAGTGCGCGGCATTCGACCGCTGTGCCCTCACCGTCGATCGTGAACAGCCACGGATGCGAGCGGCCACGGTCCGAGATCGTCGCGACGATCCTCCGGCCGTCGGCCCAGAACGGGCCGTGGCGGCCGTACACGAACCAACCGGTCAGATCCGTGTCCGGCCAGTTCCCGACGGGTCGATCGAGATCCGGGGCGACGAGCCGAGGCGGCCGTGAGCCGTTGGCAGGTCCGATCATCACTCCCGGGCTGATATCGTCGAGTGGCTCCTCGTCGAGCACGCCCTGGGCGGCGATCCACGCACCGTCAGGCGACCAGGCCGGACTCGTGGCCCAGCCACCCGGGGCAAGGACCTCGCGCGGCTCCGCCTTCGAGTCGTCGACATCGACCGCCCAGATCGTCGGCCGCGGGTGGCGATCGGGTTCGGGGCCTCGGTCGCTCGAGAAGGCGATCGTATGGCCATCCGGATGCCACGCGATATCGGCGACACCCCAGTCCCCAGCGGTGACCTGGCGCGGCTGGCCGGCCGGCGTTTCGAGGATGAACAGGTGCGACCACCGGTCGCGATGTCCTTCCTCATCCCAGCGCCAATCGGCGCGGGTGATGTGCCTCGCGACCGGCGCGTCGGCATCCGCCCCTTTCGCCGAACCGCGCCGCGTGATCGAGCGTGTCCGGCCGGTGATGAAGCGGGGCGGATCGACCTCGGCCGTGAATGCGAGCCTGCGGCCGTCGGGCGACCAGGCGATCTCGCCGACCGCGCCGTGCGCACCGATGCGCGCCATCCGGATACGTTGCGACCGATGGAGATCCAGGACCCCGATGGCCGCGACCGAGTCATCGTCGGTCGGGTCCGTACGGACGAAAGCGATCGTGCGGCCATCCGGGCAGATGCGCGGCTTCGTGTCGCGGATCGCGCCGCTCGTCAGCTGACGAGGCCTCGGGATCGCACGACCGGATCCAAGGTCGATCGCGTAGAGGTGACCGAGGTAGCGGTTGCCCTTGATCGAGCGGCGGACGACGACCGCCGTCTGCCCATCGACCGAGAGGTCGAGCTCCTCGACGACGACGATCGTGGGGATGTCCTCGGGCGTCATCTGGCGACGGGGCATGAGCGACAGCCTAGCGGCGCCGGTACGCTTCGGACATGTCAGCCGGGCGGTCCGTCGCCGATCGACTCGTCGTCGCGCCCGAGGTCGCCGCCGCTCTCGCGGCGGGCCGGCCTGTGGTCGCGCTCGAATCGACGCTGATCAGCCACGGCCTGCCGTATCCGCAGAACCTCGAGGTGGCATCGGCGTCGGAGGCCGCGGTCCGTGAAACGACGGGAGCCGTCCCGGCGACGGTCGCCGTACGCGATGCTCGCGTGCTCGTCGGGCTCGACCGGGCGGCGCTCGAGGCGCTCGCGACGGCCCCAAAGGGCTCGGTCCGCAAGGCGGCACGCCCGAGTCTTGCCGTCGCTCTCGCGGAGGGAGGGTGGGCCGCGACGACGGTCTCGGCCACGATGATCGCCGCGGCCGCTGCCGGCATCACGGTCTTCGCGACCGGCGGCATCGGTGGTGTCCATCGCGGCGCCCTCGACGCGTCCGGCGGTGCCCCGGCGTCGCTCGACATCTCGTCGGATCTCGAGGAGCTCGGCCGCACCCCGATGGCCGTCGTATGCGCCGGTCCGAAGGCGATCCTCGATGTTCCAGCCACGCTCGAATACCTCGAGACGCGTGGCGTGCCGGTGATCTCGCTCGGGCAGGACGAGGTCGCCGGTTTCTTCGCTCGCTCCTCGGGGATCAAGGCAGCGGCAGTCGCGGACGGTATCGATGCAGCCGCCCGCATCGTCGCGACGCATCTTGGGATGGGGCTTGGGAGTGGCGCGCTCGTGTGCGTGCCTGTGCCGGCGGAGGTGGCACTCCCCGATGACGTGGCCCAAGACGCGATCGCCCGTGCCATCGCGGACGCCGAGGCGGAGGGGATCGTCGGTCCTGCAGTGACGCCGTGGCTGCTGGCCCGGATCGCCGAGCTCACCGATGGCCGGTCGGTGCCCGCGAACACCGCGCTGATCGTGAACAACGCACGCGTTGCCGCGCAGCTGGCCGCAGCCCTGCTCGAGAGCTAGGGGCCGCGCTCACCAGACGAGCCCGCAGCGTCCCCTGATCCCGCAGCGTCCCTGATCCCGCAACGTCCCTGATATTGCCCGCGCTACGGCCGCTGGGTACACTCGCCGAGCTTGGGGGTCGCCCGCGCGGGCGGTGCTGCGCCAAGGTGGCGCGATCCGCGCGACTGAGCCCACCGGTCCGTTGGAGGATGGCGCCGCATGCGCATCTACGAGGGCAGCCCACGGCAGGACTTCGAGGAGGTCTTCCGCTCGATCGGCGCATTCCTCGATCAGCGCGGGATGAAGGACATCCTCCTGGTCGAGGCCCCCGACGGCTTCATCGTCCAGGGTCTGGTCGTGTCGGGGCAATCCGGCGCGGGGACCTGGTCGGAGTCGATGGGGACGCAGGTCAAGGAGACGCTGACGTTCCTCGACGACGACATCGCACGATTCATGGAAGAGGCCGCCGCGCGTCGCGGCCGAGCCGATCCGATGCCGAGCCACGATGCCGGCTACTACGAGACAGCGTTCCGCGTCCTCGGTCGCTACATGGACGACCAGAAGCCGCGGGACGTGTTCTTCTTCGAGCAGGACGGCGCCTTCGTCGTCCGGCTCCTGCTGTCGGGTCAGGCCGGCAGCGGCCACCAGCTCGCGGAGTTCACCCGCGAGGACATCGCGCAGATGGTCGCCCGGGGCCCGTCGCTCCGACATCCGGTCACGATCCCCGGAGCCAGTAGCACGACCACCAGCGCCTGACGGAGGTACCGACCATGAAGGCACTCAAGACCGTGGCAGTCGCCCTCGGCATCACGCTTGCCGCGTTGATCGTGATCCCGCTCGCCGTGCTCGCCGGGCTGTTCGTCTGGCTGAAGCTGACCGAAGAGGACGACGAAGAGCTGCTCGAGCTCGATCGCGACGCCGTCTGAACCTCGGCGGCGTCTGATCGATCCCGACTCGACCACCGCGACCCCGACGCCCGCCCGACCGGCGGGCGTCAGACTGTCCACCGACCGACGACTCGCCGAGGCCGCCGTCCTCGGTGTGATGGTCATCTGGGCGGCGAACTTCATCGTCGTCAAGGAGGCCATCAGCGACTTCCCGCCGGTGGCGTTCACGATGCTCCGGTACGGGCTCGCGTCGGTCGCGCTCATCGCGATCCTACGCTGGTATGAAGGCGCCATCCGGTTGCCGCACCCGGACACCCTCCGGATGCTCGCGCTGGGAGGCCTGGGCTTCGGGCTGTACCAGATCCTGTGGACGACCGGCCTCCAGTCGATCCCGGCCGGCGACAGCGCGCTGATCATCGCCTCGACCCCCGTGCTGGTCGCGGTCCTGGCCGTCGTCGCCGGCTCGGACACGCTGACCCCGATGAAGTTCGCCGGTGCCGCCCTGTCGTTCCTCGGCGTCGTCGTCGTCATCGGGGCGGGGGTGGGGATCTCGCTCAGCGGTTCGTTCGTCGGCAGCGCGCTGACGTTGCTCGCGGCGATGTGCTGGGCGTCCTACACGGCCTTCGCGGCGCCGGTCCTTCGCCGTCAGACGCCGCTCGTCCTCACGACGTGGGCGACGATCGGCGGCACGATCGTGATGACCCCTGTCGGCATCGCCGAGCTGCTTGCGCCCGGCGCGATCCATCCCGATCTCGAGGTCCTGCCGCTGGCACTGGCCGTGGCGTACTCGGGGATCCTCGCGGCGGCCTTCTCGAACATCATCGTGTTCAACGGCGTCCGGCTCCTCGGCCCGACCCGCGTGATCACGCTGCAGTCGTTCGTCCCGGCGATGGCGGTCGTGATGGCCTACTTCTTCCTCGGCGAGCCGATCCGGCCGGCGCAGGTGGTCGGCGGATTGATCATCGTCCTGGGCGTGGCGCTGACGAGATGGGCGTCGATGCGCCCGGCGGCCGCCTCGTGACGGACGGCCTCCAGCGGCGCGAGCCGACCGATATCAGGCCTTCGGTGCCGCCGCTGCGGGACGGGGAACTGCCGCTCTCCATCCTCATCGACTACGACGGTACGATCTCGCTGACCGACGTCACCGATGTGGTCATGGCCGAGCATCTACCGGGGAACTGGGAGGAATCGGCCGCCCTCTACGACGCCGGCAAGATCGGGTCGCGGAGCCAGATGGTGTGGGAGCTCGAGGAGTTCGACACCGAGTCCGAGCTGCTGTTCGCGACCGCGGCCGCGCAGCCCCACGACCCAGGGTTCGTGCCGTTCATCCGGCGTGCACAGGCCGCCTCGATCCCGATCGAGGTCGTGTCGGACGGTTTCGGCTTCTTCATCCGGCCTGCTTTGGAGCGGCTCGGGGTGGGGGAGCTCACCGTCGTCACATCACGGACGGTCTTCGCAGGTCGATCGGCGTCGATCGAGTTCCCGAACGGACATCCCCGTTGCCTGGTATGCGGCACTTGCAAGCGTGAGCGGGTGTTCGCGCACCGCGCGGCGGGTCGGCAAGTGATGTACATCGGCGATGGCGAGAGCGATCGATACGCGGCGGGTTACTCGGACATCGTGTTCGCGAAACGATCGCTCGAGCGGATCTGCATCGAGGCCGGCTGGCCGTTCCATCGCTGGACGACGTTCAGCGAGGTCGACACGTGGCTCGCGGCGCTGATCGCGTCGTTCCAGGAGGACGGGTCCGTCGTGGCGCCGGTGCCGACGGGAGCGCCGACACCGCGCGGGTTCTTCTGTGGCCCAGAGGCATGGGGCGAGGGCCTCGCCGACCCGCCCGACGGCACGTGGCCGCCGAACTACGTCGCCGGGTGAGGGGTCGCGCGCGGGTTGGGGGCGCGCTCGGAACATCTCATGTGACGACTGACGAAGGAAGGTGCCTGGATACGCCCTCCAGCCGACATCCGTTACGCGCCACGTTCCAACCGGCGGCGGAGAGGGTCGTCCCGGCGATACAGCC
>DATNFQ010000095.1:0-2066 GCA_035606295.1 Patescibacteria group bacterium | reverse complement strand
CTTGGCCGATTCGGCCTGCGCGGCGGTCGCGATCGCCTGCATGTCGGCGCGCATCTTCGCCGTGACCGTCTTGGCCTCGTCGGTCGCGCCGACGGCGGATCCGACGAGCTCGATGTCCTTGTAGATGCCCTCGATCGACGGGGTCGAGACGACGAGGACGGGGATCTTGAGATCGCGCAGCTTGGCGATCGCGTCCGCCGCGGTGAACCCGGCACCACCGGCGATGACGAGGTCGGGCTTGAGGCTGACGATCTTCTCGACGTCGACCGTCCCGAACGTGACGACGTCGGGCAACGGCTTGGCCGCGGCGGGGTAGTCGCTCGAGTCGTCGGTGGCGACGACCCGTGGCCCGGCACCGACCGCGAAGAGCGTCTCGGTCACGGCCGGTGTCAGCGACACGATCTTCCGGGGCTCGGCCGCCAACGTGACGGTGCCGCCTTCGTCATCGGTCAGCGTGAGCGGGAAGGACGCCGCCGGGGTCGGGCTGGGCGTCGGCGCTACGGTCGGGACGGGCGTGGCGCTGGCCAGGGCCGTCGAGGCGGATGGGGCGATCGGGGTGGTCGAGGCCGCACTGCTCGAGCAGGCGGCAACGACGAACGCGAGCGCCAGGAGCGGGGTCGCGATCGACCAGAGGCTGGCGCGACGCGCAGCACGAGAAGGAAGGTGCACGATGGAGGGTCCTCCGAGAGCGGGGGCGACCGGAGGGGCTGCGTCACGGAACGATCCATCCCGGACGTACACGACCCCTCGCGTCGAACGACGGAGGGGTCTAGCCGGTGGACTGCACGGGCCTGCCTACCTTTCTCTCGAAGGTTCGAGCAATGCACCGCGGGGACGGCGACCGGACTACGCCTGAAGGCGATCACCGTAGCGGGACTGTGCCGGGATCACACCGGCTTCGCGTCCACGCGGCGTGGCTGGTTGTGGGCGGAGCCTAGCACAGGGCCCGGCCGATAAGCCCCGGATAAGGACTCTGGCCCAGCATGACGTCCTCGCCTCCCCGCCGGTCCCGGATCCGCCGGAGGAGGTTCGACCAGATGGTGGGTTCGCGATGGATTCGATGGCTCGGTCCGGGGGTGGTGGCGTTGACCGCGTTCGCGGCGGTCGCCTCGACGACGCTCGGCGCGGGCGATCGGCCATGGGCACCGGCGACCTGTGGCGCGAGCAGCGCGCAACTGCTGACGGCTGCACGGGTCCCGGCGCCGGCCACCGTGAACGATCTCGGCACCGAGCCCTGGTTCCGGGTCGACCCGGCGCTGGACCGCGATGGGGCGCTCCGCGCCCAGCGACTGATCGTGGGCGTCGGTGCCGGGCGTGCCCGGCGCGCTTCGGAGCTGCCCGGTGAATCCTTCGTCGCCGGTCCGTTCGGGCGGCTGCTGCTCATCGGGACGGACGATGGCTCGCGGTCCCGGTTGGTCGCCTACGACGTCGCCCGCGATTGCGCGTGGGCCGTGGCGAGCGAGCCGGACGTCATCCGTCGGGCGACGCTGGATCCTGCGGGCGCGACGGTCTACGAGACCCGCGTCGAGCGGGCGTCCAGGGCGGACCTCGGCGTGTGGCGACGGGCCCTCGACGCGACCGAGCCGGCGGTGGCCGTCCTCGACGCACCGCCACCGGACGAGCGCTTCGGTCGCACCTTCTCGACCGAGTTCGCGTGGGATGCCTCCGCGACGCGGCTGGCCGTCCAATCGTGCGGCGAGCTCGCGTGCCGGACGCGGTTCGTCGTGGCGCCACCCGGGACCGCGGATCCACCGCTCGACCCGGAAGCCGGGCCCCTCGTCGGTCTTGACGGGGACGAGGTGGTGGCCTTCGCCGCGTGTCGCGGCCGGCCCTGCCCCATCGTGTCGACCAACACCGTGACCGGTGCCCGCCGAACCGTCGAGCCAGTCGCCGACCGGGCGACCATGGTCGCGGCGCCCGACCGGGTTCGGGTGGTCGTCGAGACCGTCGACCACGATGCACGGCGAATGACAGCCCTCGACCTGGACGACGACTACGGCGTCCTGATCGGCTCGGACGATGGCCTCGACCTCGTCGCCCCGCTCGACGCCGGGAGCGGGATGCGC
>DATNFQ010000094.1:0-7626 GCA_035606295.1 Patescibacteria group bacterium | reverse complement strand
GCGGCTCGCCCTCGGGCTCGAAGATCGGGTCGTAGCCGAAGCCGCCGCTCCCGCGCGGGCCGGTCGCGATGCGTCCGAAGCATTCGCCTCGCACGGTGATGAGCGCCTCGCCCGGCATCGCCAGGACAAGCGAGCAGACGTAATGGGCACCGCGCTGCTCCGGTAGCAACCCGTCGAGTGCCCGGAGCAGCTTCGTATTGTTCTGGTCATCGGTCGCATCGACGCCGGCATAGCGTCGCGTCCGGACGCCGGGCGCGCCATCCAGCGCGTCGACCTCGAGCCCGGAGTCGTCCGCGAGGGTCGGCAGGCCCGTGGCTTCCAGTCCCGCCCGCGCTTTGATCGCGGCGTTCGCCTCGAAGGTGTCGCCGTCCTCGACCGGCTCATCGACGACCCCGATGTCATCGAGGCTGACCAACTCCGCAACCGGTAGAGCGAGGAGCTGACGCAATTCTCGGAGCTTGTGCTCGCTGTGGGTCGCGACCAGCAGTCGTGGGCGGCGTCCCCCGGGCGGCGTCAACGCCTGACCGTGGCGAGCACCTCGGCCTGCGCGGCGAACAGCGTCGCGAGGCCCTCGTCGGCGAGGTCCAGCATCGACAGGGCGGCCGCCCGATCGAACGGGCGACCCTCGGCGGTCCCCTGGAGCTCCACATATGTCCCGGCGTCGGTGCCGACGACGTTCATGTCGACCTCGGCGCGCGAGTCCTCGCTGTAGTCGAGGTCGAGGTAACCGGCGCCATCGACGACACCGACCGACACGGCCGCGACGCGCGTCGTCAGCAGCCGCTCCATCCCGTAGGTGATCAGCGCGGCGCCGAGCGCGACATAGCCACCCGTGATCGACGCCGTGCGCGTCCCGCCGTCGGCCTGCAGGACGTCGCAGTCGACGGTGACCGTCCGCTCGCCGAGCCGAGACAGGTCGACGACTCCGCGCAGGGATCGCCCGATCAGGCGCTGGATCTCGTGCGTCCGCCCGCCGATCCGGCCCTTCGCCGACTCTCGGTCGCTTCGCTCGGCCGTCGCCCGCGGCAGCATCGAGTACTCGGCCGTGACCCAGCCGGTCCCCTTGCCGCGGAGGTGCGGCGGGACGCGGTCGGCGATCGTGGCCGCGCAGAGCACCTGCGTATCGCCGAACTTCACAAGGCACGAACCCTCGGCCCATTTCTGGACGCCCAGTTGGAAGCTGATGGGCCGCAGGTCGCGCGGCCCGCGCCCGTCCGCGCGCACGGTCGTCCGATTGCCGATCGTCATGTCGTGATCCTCTCCTCCGCCTTGGCGGCATGCCACAGCTCGTCGAGCGCCTCGAAATCCATGTCCCGCAAGGCGACACCGCGCTCCGCTGCCATCGCCTCGACCCGGCCGAAGCGGCGCTTGAACTTCGCGTTCGCGGAGCGCATCGCGGCCTCGGCGTCGACCCCGCGCTTGCGCGCGACGTTGACGAGCACGAACAGCAGGTCGCCGAGCTCCTCGGCCCAGGCACCCGCCGGCGCGCCCTCCTCGGCCGCCTCACGCAGCTCTTCCGTCTCCTCGATCACCTTGTCGAGCACGCCGTCGATGCTCGGCCAGTCATAGCCGATGTTGGCCGCACGCTCCTGCATCTCCTGGCTGGCTGCGAGCGCCGGGAGCGATCGGGCGATGCCGTCCAGCGCGCCTTTCGCGGTGCCGGCCGTGCCGTCCGCTTGCTCGCGCTCGGCCGCCTTGATCCGCTCCCATTGCCGGTTCACGTCCGAGGCGGTCCGTGCCTCCGCCTCCCCGAACACGTGCGGATGGCGGCGCACGATCTTCGATGCGATCGCGGCCTGGACGTCGGTCAGGTCGAAGACGCCCTCCTCGGCGGCAAGCTGGGCGTGCAGGACGATCTGAAGCCACAGGTCGCCGAGCTCGGCGGCCAGTTCGGGCGTCGCGCCGGCCTCGAGCGCGTCGTAGACCTCGTACGCCTCCTCGAGCAGGTGGTTGCGCAGCGACTCGTGGGTCTGCTCGCGGTCCCAGGGGCAGCCATCCGGCGCGCGGAGTCGGTCGCTGATGGCGGGCATCGACCACGGGCCGGCGATCGCTGCTTCGGGCTGCAGGGGCGCGAGGTAGAACGGAGCCCCGAGGTCGTCCGGGCGCAGCTCGCCGATCGTCGTCGGGAGGTTCGTGCCGAACCGCCCGACGGGATGGTCGGCGGGGTAGGCACGGGAGAGGACGTCGAGCGGCTCGCGACCACGCGGCCCATGACGCCCGGGCAACGGTGACGCCATCCCCGTCTGGTCCGCGTCACGAGGGCCTGGCGCCCCGGCGAGCAACATGGCCAAGGGCACGACGAGTGCCGGTCGCGACGGCTCGAGCGGCGTCGCGATGAGCCATTCGCTGGCGATGACCTGGAGTCCCGCGGCCGGATCGAGCCCGAACCGGAGTCGCGCCTCGGTGACGAGGGCGTCCAGCACCTCGGGCCTAGCCGGCGAGACCGGCGACGATCGACTCGTCGCGTTCGACCGCGGCGGCGTCCTTCTTCGGCTGATACCAGTCGGAGAAGAGCCGCGTTCGGATCGCGTCGAGCTGGCGCCCTTCCGGTGTTCGCTCCTGCTCGTCCTTCACGAGGAAGAGGTATTGCCCGTCGTCGGGGATCGTCACGACCGCCGACGTCTTGCCGACCGGGGCCGCGAAGATCGCGTCGGTCATCTCCTTCTGGAGCTGACCCTTGGCGATCCAGCCGAGGTCACCACCGTGGCTCGCCTCAGCGCCCTCGGAGAAGTCTTTCGCGACGTCCGCGAAGGTCGCCTGGCCGGAATCGATCTTGGTCTTCAGTGCGGCGAGGTCCGGCGCGTGGTTGAGGACCTGGACGATGTGATACCCGAATTCGGTCTTGATCGGCGGCAGCAGCTGCCCGTCGGTCGGCTTCGCGTCGAGGATCGGTTTCGAGAACGACTCGACATAGCTGCTGTCGCTGCTGACGTAGGCGTCCAGGACGCCGCCGGTGCCATCCGGCCCGCGGGCGCTCTCCTCGTCGCTCTCGGAGCGCGCGAGCGCGTCGAACTGGCTGATGTCGTTCTTCAATCGCACGTAGGCCGCGTCGGCGTCGAGCTTCGCCTGACCCCAGGACGGATCGTCCGCCGGGATGTCGCCGTTGCTCGCGGCGGCCGGGTCGTCCTTCGGTGAGAACAGGATGTGGCGGACCTTGACCGCGTCGTCGGGGAGGTCGATAGTCGCCTGGCTCAGGTAGATCTCGTCGGTCTCGCGCTGCGGCGCAGCCTTGCTGGCGTCGGCGACGAGCTTGTCCTCGAGCTTGGTCCGGATGACGTCACCACGGACGACAGCCCGGTACTTGCCGAGGTCGATGCCGTCGTTGGTGAGCGTCTCCTGATAGTTGCCGTCGACGGACTGAGCGACGATCTCCGAGACGCGACCGATTCGGAAGGTCCCATCCTTGCCTTCGACCACGTCGGTCGGCGTGTTGACGGCGGCAGCGAAGAGCGCCGTGAGGAAGGCCTCGTCGGTCTGGGCGTCATCCTTGGTGACCCAGCCGAGGTCGCCGGCCTGCGCCGCGGTGGCGCTGTCGGTCGAGACGGTCCGCGCGACATCGTCCCAGGCCTTGCCACCCTTGATGTCGGCGAGCGCCTTAACGATCGTCGCTCGAGCCGCGGCCTTCTGCTCCGCCGTCGGCTCGGTGGCGCCGGGATCGGTTGCCGGCTTCACCTCGATCTGCCAGGCGTGACGCGATTCGGGCGTCGTCGCCTCCTCGAGCAGCTTCGCATCCACGTCGGAGTCGGTGACGGCCACACCCTCGTCGCTGGCGAGCTTCGCCTGGATGCGGTTGTCGATGATCTTCTCGAGCGAGTTCGGGATCACCTGCTGGCGAGCCTGGTCGACCTGCTGGGTCTGGAGCTCGGCCTGGGCCTGCGTGAGCTGCCCGGCCGCCGCCTGCGTGTTGACCCGCCGTTGGGCGATCTGGAGCCGCCATGTCTCGATGGCGGTTCGATCGCGCAGGTCGTCCTTCGTGATGGACTGGCCGTCGACGCTACCGACCGGGGCGAGGTGGTCGTTGTAGTAGCTGATCGCGACCGCGATGCCCAGGATCACGACCGCGGCCACGACGGCCAGGCCGAACCCGAGGTTGAGATAGAAGTTGCGCCGGTCGCGCGTGTCCCAGGATGGTCGCTGGAAACGCCGCACGACGGGCTTGGCACGGAACGTCATTCGGTGGTGGATCCCTGGATGCAAGATGGCATGGCCCGACGAGGGCCGGTCGTCGTTGGGCGGGCGGTATCGTACCGTACCGACGCCCTCTCGCCCGTTCGGGAGAGCGCCGTCAGCTCTCCTGGGTCGGCGCCTGCTTGGACTCGGCCCTCGACACGAGTCCGTCGACGAGCGCGAGATAGCGAAGCGACTCGACCTCCCACGAAAGGCCCTCGACCCGGGCGCGTGCTCGTTCGACGCGTGCCCGGCGCGCATCGGCATCGCGGACGACGTCCCGGATCGTACGAGCGAGGTCACCGGCATCGCCCGGTTCGTAGGTGGCGACGTCGTCGCCGAACGTGGCGACCACCATCGGCAAGCGGGACGCGACGACGGGCTTGCCCATCGCGGCGTACTCGAACACCTTCGTCGAGAGCGAGTAGTCGGTGAACGGCGTGCGCCGGGTCGGGGCGAGCCCGAGGTCTGTTCCGGCCAGCGCCGCCGGGACCGCGTCGATCGGGATGCGATCGTGGAAGGTGACGCGCTCCGTGATCCCGAGGCGGTCGGCGAGCTCGGGCAGCGGGACCTCGGCGAAGTCACGGCCGTACAGGTCGAGGCGGACGTCGATGTCGGGCTCCTGCTCGACGAGCCTTGCCACCGCGTCGAACGCCACATCGAGCTCGTACGTGGGGCTCAATGCGCCCGTGTAGACGAGCCGTAGCACACCGTCCTCCATGAACGAGCGTGACGGATGCGCTGCGGAGGAGAACCGGACGAGGGAGGGCGCGTTCGGGACGATCGTGAGCTTCCTCGGCGCGACACCGAGCGCGACGAGCCGGTCGCCCAGCGCCTGATTGACGGTCACGACCGCTGTGGCGAAGCGGCAGGCGAGGCGCTCCTGGAGACGCAGGAGCCGGACACCGACGCCGCGAGGACGCGCGCCGAAGCGCGCCGAGAAGAACTCCGGCATCGCCTCGTGCATGTCGAGGATCACGGGAACCCCCACGAGTCGCATCGGGAGGGTCGCGAAGACCAGAAAGTCCGGCAGCGTGTGGACCTGCACGAGGGCATACGGGCGTCGGAGATGCGAGCGGATGAGCGCGAACATCGAGCGAGTGAAGAACGAGAGGTATTCGCGCAGGTAGACCCGGAGCCGAGCGCCCTGGTGGCGCTCGACCGACAGCCGGTGGACGACGACGCCCTCGATCGTCACCGTCCCGGGGTCACCCGGCCGGCGGAGCGCGAAGACATCGACGCCGTGCCCCGCGGCTGCGAGCGCCTCGGCCTCGCGACGAACGCGCGGATCCTCCTCGTAGTAAGAGTGCGCGAGCATCGCGATCCGTACGCCGGCTGGCGGGGCGATCGAGCGTTGAGCGGCGGCCATGACCGGCGGAGCCTAGCGTACGGGAGGACGCCGAGGGCTCGAGCCACCCGACCTGCCGGGCCGTGGCCCCGTGTTACCCTCCCGTGCCGATGGACCTGACCGCCGAAGCCCCTACCCATTTCCGGAGCACCGGCGACCGCCCTGGGATCATCGGGTCGCTCCGCGAAGCCATCGTCGAGGTGCTCAGCCGGCAACGGCTGATCCGCTACCTCGTGCAGGCGGACCTCCAGAAGAAGGGCACCAACACCCTGCTCGGCAACCTGTGGTGGGTCATCGATCCGCTGCTCCAGATGCTGATCTACTGGATCCTCGTGTCGGTGATCTTCCAGCGCGGCGGACCCGATTACCCGCTGTTCCTCTTCTCGGCGATCCTGCCCTGGAAATGGTTCGCGTCGTCGATCAACGACGGCATCACGTCGGTGTCGAGCGCGGAGCGACTGGTCAAACAGATCCAGTTCCCGAAGCTCGTGCTGCCCGTCGCTGCGGTCGTCGCGGGGATCGCCAACTTCGCATTCGGGCTCATCCCGCTGTTCGCGCTGATGCTGCTCTTCTATCGCGACCGGATCGAGGTCACGTTGCTGCTCATCCCGGTCGTAGCGGCCGTGCAGCTCGTGTTCAACATGGGCATGACCGTCCTGCTCTCGGCACTCAACGTCTTCTACCGGGACATCGGCAACCTCGCCCGTCACGTGTTGCGCTTGTGGTTCTACCTGTCGCCGGCCCTGTTCACGCTCGAGCAGCTCACCCACGCGACCCGTGAGTTCCCGATCATCCAGAGGCTGTTGCTGCTCAACCCGTGGGCGACGCTGTTCGCCGCGTACCACGACGTCATCTACGAGGGGATCGTCCCGGACTGGGCCGCCCTCATCAGGGTCCTGATCGGCTCGATCGTGTTCCTGGGCCTGACCACGATCGTGTTCAAGCGCCTCGAGCCGGCGTTCGCGAAGGTCCTCTGATGGTCGATGTCGCGGGGCGTCCGGCGGAGGCCGCCCCGGCGCCCCTCCGCACCGATGCGCCCGTCGCGATCGAGGTCCGCGATCTCGGCGTCCAGTACAGCCTGCGCTTCACCAAGAAGACGACACTGAACCGCTCGTTCATCAACATGTTCCGCCGCGAGCCGGCGGACGCGTTCTGGGCGCTGCGGGATGTGACCTTCCAGGTCGTCCATGGCGAGTCGCTCGCGGTCATCGGTCCGAACGGGGCGGGCAAGAGCACGTTGCTCCAGGTCCTGGCGGGGATCATCACGCCCTCGGAGGGCATCGTCGATGTCGACGGCCGGATCTCCAGCCTGTTGACGCTGGGCGCGGGTTTCGATCAGGACCTGTCGGGTCGCGACAACATCCGCCTGGCGGGAGCGTTCATGGGCCTGGATCCCGCGACGATGCGCCGGATCACCCCGACCATCGTCGAATTCGCCGACATCGGCCCGTTCATCGACGCGCCGATCAAGACGTACTCGTCGGGCATGCGTGCGCGTCTCGGGTTCGCGATCGCCACGGCCGTGGACCCGGACATCCTGCTGCTCGACGAGGTGCTCGCGACCGGCGACGAGACGTTCCGCGCGAAGTCCAAGCAGCGTGTCCTCGAGCTCGTCCGCGGAGCCAAGGGTGTCGTCCTCGTGACCCACGACATGAACTGGGTCACGGAGTTCTGCAACCGGGCGATCCTCCTCGAGCAGGGCCGGATCATCGCCGAGGGCAATCCGTACGACGTGGTCGCCATCCACCGCGAGCATTCGGAGCAGTCGAAAGCGGAGCGGCAAGCCGCCTTGGATCGTGCAATGAAGGACGGGGCCGTCGGCTCGCTTCCGCCCGACGCAGCCCGGAGCCGTCTCCGGAGCTAACCCGCGATGTCGGCCGGGAGCCAGCCGGCCTCGCGGGCGTACGCCTGCACGCCCTCCTTGAACGACCGCGGGAGCGGGATGCGCAGCGCATCAGCGAGCGGGTGCGGGTCGCTGTGGAACATGATCGGCGTCTGCGACGTGTCGGGCGCGAGGTCGACGGTCGGGGGAACGTCGTCGAGAGCGTCGGCGATGCGCACGACCTGATCCGGCAGGGGATGTGGGTCGCCGCCGCACAGATCCCATGTGC
>DATNFQ010000093.1:0-6720 GCA_035606295.1 Patescibacteria group bacterium | reverse complement strand
GACGTCGTCTACGTCGACTGAGTCGATTCAGGCGCGCCCAGCGCCCCGGAACATCTGGTATTCACCCGATGTCGGAGAGCATGTCCTCCTCGGGAGCCGTGGCGTCGATCAGGCCGTGACGCATGGCGTAGAGAGCCGCCGAGCCACGCGTCGTCGCCCCGATCTTGTCGTAGATGTGCTCGATGTGGCTGCCGGCGGTCCGTGGCGTTATCGAGAGCCGTTCGGCGATCTGCTTGTTGGACAACCCGCGTGCGACGAGCGCGAGGACTTCGGCCTCTCGTGCCGAGAGACCACCGGTCATGCTCGTCTGGCGACGCGTTCGGTGGCCGGCGGCGGCCAGCACGGCCTGCGCGGCGGCTCCATCGAGTCGGCCTGCGCTGACCTCGCGCGTGAGCAGGTCGGCCGCCTCTGGTCGGGGCAACGCCCGTCGGTGGGGGCGTTCTTCCCGGAGAGCCTGGTAGACCTCAGCCGCAGCCACGACACGCGCCGCTGGTGGGATGGCAGCGCCTGACAGCCCACGCGGGTAGCCCGAGCCGTCGAGCCGCTCGTGGAACATGCCGGCAACGCCGCCGATCTCGGCCAACACGGGCTGGTTCTTGAGCACCCGCTCGGTCAGGTACGGGACCGTCCGTACGTGCTCGAGCTCGATGGGCGACAGACGACCGGGTCGATCCCAGGTCGCCGCTGATACGCCGATCACCCCGAGTCGGCACACGAGCGCAGCACGCAGCACGAGCGCGACGTCACGCGCCGGCAGGTTCGCGCGACGAGCTGCCTCCGCGGCCAGCGCGGCGCTGGCTCGCGAGTGACCAAGGAACCACGGCGACTTCAGGTCGGCGTAGTCCGCGAAGGTCTCGAAGGTGGCGTCGAGCTCGGCCTCGCTCATCGATCGATCGAGTGACGCGCTCCCCTGGATGACCGACTCCCAGGCGTTTACCGAATCGAGGCCGTCGAGCATGTCGGCCGCGTGCTCGACGGCCAGGTCGACGAGCATCGGATCGAACTGGCTGCCGCGCCGAGATCGGAGCATGTCCGCGACCGCACTCACCCCTCCGATCCGCGCGAAGACTTCGGCTTCGTTCGCGATCTGGGCGATCCGCATGATCGGCTCGATCTGAGGACCTTTGAGGTGCTTGGGAGCGCCTCTCCCGTCCCAACGTTCCATGACTTGCGGTAGCGCCCGTCTGACTTCCGGCGCCAGCCCCAGTCCGTCGGCTATCTCGCCCGTCGTCTGGCAGTGCGCGTCCATCGAGCTCATGACTTCCTGCATGCCCGCGGTCATGAAGGAGGCGAGCGAGGCCAATCGCTCGGTCGTGCCGTTACCGAGCTCGAGGTTGGCCAGAAGGAAACGCAACATCGGCAGCCCCGCACGGTCCACCTGATAGCTGGCGCCGCGCAGGCGGGAGTCGTCGCCGAACCAGTGCGCCAGTTCGTGGGAGTCGGCCACGCAGCCCACCCAGGCGAGCAGCGATACGTAAAAGAGTGCGGCGCGCGCGTCGGCGTCCAAGCCGGCCAGCTCGGCCAGGCGATCGGCCAGGACCGCCTGGCGGAGCACATGCTCCTGGGGTTGGCCGAGGCCGAGATCGGTCGCGAGCGACAGCGAGGCGACCAGCTCGGAAAGCCGGACGCCAGACCTGGAGCTGATGTTCAACGCCGTCCTAGCGTACGTCTCCGTCAGGTTCCGGTCGTCGCATCTCGCAGCGGATGCCGATGCCTAGGCGCGTCCTTCGCGTTGACGGACCTGCTGCAGCTGCCGGGCATGCACGTCTGGCAGCCACGCGCCATGCATCGCCGATGGCTGGAGCCGCGGGTCGTCGGCGCCGCCCCCGCCGTGCAGGGCGTGCACGTACGCCCGGTCCTGCTCGATGCGTGTGCGGACCTCGTCCGCGCCGCCGACCGACCCGTGGCCCGGGATGACGATATCGATGTCGTCCGCGACGCCCTCGAACAGTCGCAGCGCGGCCAAGTAGTCGTCGATCGGCTCAGCGGTGTTCAGATCGAGGAACGGGATGAGGACATCCGAGAGCATGTCGCCGGCCACGAGCACCCGGTGCCCCTCGATGAGCAGTGCGGCGTGACCCGGGGTGTGCGCCCTATGCTCGATGATCCGGACCTCGGGGCCGTCCCATGGGATCCGCGCGGTCCCTGCGGGCAGACCGGTGATGAGGCCGAACAGATCCATCGGTATCTGGTCAGCGAGATCCGGTGGCAACACCTCGGCGACCCGGTCCCTCCAGCCCGCGTCGGCCATCACCTCCCCGATGGCGGCGGCGCAGCGGGCGGTGCCGTACCGAGGCGGTGCACCGAACCGCGCATCCCACAGCACATGATCCCAGTGCGGATGCGTCGCGAAACCCGCCACCACCGGTGGTCCCGACTCGCCGACGTGCCTCGCGAGGGCGGCCAGTTCGGCGCTGGTGATCCCTGGATCGATGAGCAGGCCGCCTGTCGGGCCTTGCACGACGACGGCGTTGCTCTGGAGGAACTCGCTCTCGTGGACCTGCACACCGTCCGCGACCTGTCTCAGCACCACTCCTCCACCTTATCCCCGGTCATCTCGCTGGAAGCGTGCGCCCACCTGCCCGGGCGCGCATGGGCCAGTCGGCCGATGGGACCGAGGACCGGATCGCCTCCAGCGGCGATCAGCCGGTGATAGGTCGGCTTGCGGCCGAGGTCGTGGCCTTGCGTATCCGAGGTGTCAACGATGAGTCGCTCGATTGACTCGATGGGAGCTGAACGTGAGGATGGGATCCTGTCGTTGGCCCGCATAGCGGACGTTGGAGGCATGACCATCGACACGCTCGAGCGATCGCTTGCAGGCCGGACCCGTGGCCCTGTCATCGCCCCGGACCATCGCCTGTACGACAGCGCGCGGACACTGTTCAACGGCATGCTCGATCGTCGTCCACGCCTGATCTTCCGGCCCGCCGATACGGACGATCTCGTCTCTGCCGTCCGCTGGGCGTCCGAATCCGACGTTGCCATCGCCGTGCGAGGCGGCGGCCACAGCGTCGCAGGTCACTCGATGCCCGACGACGGATTCGTCATCGATCTCTCGCGCTGGCGGTCCGCGACGGTCGACCCGGAGCGGCGGATCGCCGAGGCCGAAGGCGGCTGCCTCCTGATGGACCTCGACGCGGCGACCGCCGGCTACGGGCTGGCAGCTCCCTCAGGGACGTTCGTCGACACCGGGATCGGGGGCCTGACGTTGGGCGGAGGGATCAGCCACATCATCGCGTCTGACGGCTTCGGCTGCGACGCACTGATCGGTGCGGAGCTCGTGACGGCGGATGGCCGGGTCGTCGATATCGACGGGGAGCGTGAGCCAGACCTGCTGTGGGCGCTCCGCGGGGGCGGCGGCAACTTCGGGGTCGCCACCCGATTGCGCTATCAGCTCACCCCACTCGAACTGATGTACAGCGGATCCTTGTCCTACCGTGGGCCTGCGGTCGGGGAGGTCCTGGCTCGGCTGTTCGAGCTGGACGCGTCGGCCCCCGACGAGCTCGTGACACAGGCGATCGTCTTTTGGTCCGATGAGGACGGCGGCCCGATCGTCAGGGTCAATATCGACTGGCGTGGCGAGCCGGACGACGGGGACGCGGCGACCCGCGAGCTACGTGAGGATGTCGTTCCCTTCCAGACCAACCTGCGGCCGATGACCTGGCTTCAGGCCCAGGCGCGGTTCACCCCGATCCCGTTCGGCCTCCGCCACTACTGGAAGGGCCACCTCGTGAGCGAAGCCTCGACGGGCCTGGCGGATGCCCTGATCACCGCTGCCGAGGGCTCCGGCGACGACGGGTTCATCCTGGTCGAGCTGATCCATGGCGCCGCGCATCGGATACCCGAGGAGTCCGCCGCCTTCGGTGGACGCCGGGCGGTCGCGAATGTCACCGCGCTCAGCATCTGGCGGGAGGCCGGCGGCGACGAGGCGGGCGTCGAATGGGGACGCCGCGCGGCACGGTTGGTCGAGCCCTACTCGCTGTCGGGTGGAGGCTACCTCAACTATCCCGAGGTCGATCAGACCGCCGCACGTGGCGCGGTGGCCTTCGGTCCGGAGCGATTCGCCAGGCTCCGCAAGATCAAGCGGACCTGGGATCCTGACAACCGCTTCCGCCACAACGCGAACATCGTGCCAGCTTGACCGGCCCCGAGATCGTGGGCGTCCGGCTGAGGGGCAGCTAGTGTGGATCTTGGCGACTCGACTGCCGAAGCCGAGCGGCCCCGTTCAGCCGCTAGTCGCTCTTCACGTGGATCGATCGGCGCCCGGCTTTCCATCGTCGCCAACGCGGGGAGTTGGCCGGCAGACGCCGAGCCACGCCCGGTCGCCGGTCCTCACGCCGGGCGGAGCGACTCGATCAGGTCACCCAGCGCCCGCGGATCCCCGACCCAACCGTCCGCACCGAGATCGAGCGCCGCGGGCTCGTCCGCGACCGCGTGCCCGCCGACCAATCGGGCCACCGACGGTCGTTCCCGACGGGCGGCGGCCAGAAGGCGGGCGGCCGCAGGCAGGCGGTCGACGTCGACGACGCTCACGACGACCGCAGCGAGTGGTCCCGCCTCGCGCATGGCCGCGACGAGCGACGCGGGCGGCGTGTCTGGGCCAAGGTTGAGGACGTCGTAGCCCGCGCCGGTGAGGATGTCGGCCAGCATCGCCGCCCCGAGTCCGTGCCGCTCCCCGGGCGGCATCGCCACGAGGATGACGCCCTTCTTGCGCCCAGCGTGTGAGAACCGGGCACCCAGACGCCCGATCAGGTTGGCGGCCACGCCGCTCGCCAAGTGCTCCTGGTCGATGGACACGTCGCCGGACTCCCACCCGGCGCCGATCGCGTGCAATGCCGGCGCGAGGACTCCGACATAGACATTCGCGGGCTCGATCCCGGCCGCCATCGCAGCCTCGATCACCCGCCAGCTGCCGACGACGTCACCCACGAGCATCCTGGCCCGGAGTCGCTCCTGCCAGATGCCTGTCTGCGGTTCGCCATCGGCGCGCCGGCGGCCACCGCGCTTCCGAGCGGTCGCGGAGCGCTCGAGATCGGCACGATCGATCAGCCACGTCCCGCCGACCTTCCGGGCGGGCAGGATCCCGAGCCGCACGCGACGGTAGACCGTCATGTAGTGAACCCCGAGTAGGTCCGCCGCCTCGTGGAGGCTCAGGCCGTTCACGTCGGACGAGCTCAACCGGCGAGTGTCCCCGCGAAGACCTGCCACGCCAGCGCCGACTTGGCGACCAGGCTGAGGACGAAGTAGGCCCGTTCGCCGAAGAGGTACGAGCGCCAGCGGCCGACTCGTCGATACTGGAGCCACATGTTGATGGCGAAGATATCGAAGAAGACGAAGAGCGAGACGAAGATCGCATATACGAAGGCGGGCGGCTCAGCTGTGCTGCCTGGCGACCAGAGGTAGACCCCTACGGCCAGCCACGGCGCAATGCCGACGACGCAACCCAGCGAGAACGGCCAGAGGGACCCTCCGGGCCGCTCGTAGCGTTCCTGGACGGCTCCGAAGAAGATCATCGCGACGTTGGCCGCGAAGATACCGATCAACGCCGCGATGTCGTTGATCCCGGTCAGCAGGGCGATGAGCACGATCATCACCGACGACGAGAGCGAGTACTCGGCCCAGCGGAAGTAGTTGTGCTGGTCCATCAGGCCCGACGTGTAGCGACCGAAGAGGCGGGGGAGGGCGACGAGCCAATGGAACCCCGCCGACAGCAGGAGGAACAGCGCCACCCCCCACGCGACCGAGACTTCGAAGAGCGTCGTGGGCGCGCCTGGGGCGGTACCGGGCGGACCCTCCACGAAGGTCCCGGTCACCGGCAGCGCGAAGGCGGTGGCGAGTGCGAGGATCGCGATCGCCTGAACGGCATGGAGGAAGCCGAGCGAGATGTTCCAGCGCCGCAGTGACGCGGCCCGTGAAGCGGGGAGCTCGACCACCGGAATGGTCACGAGCTGGTCGGTGGCGATCACGGACTGGTTCCTTTGTGAAGGGAGGACGGAGCCCGGAGGAGATGGGCCCCGTCCTCGAGCGAAGGGGTGGTTTGTAGGTTAGTTAGTGGGTGGCAGGATGACCTTGTCGATGACGTGGATGACGCCGTTGGAGGCCATCACGTCCGGGGTCACGACCTGGGCGCTGCCGTTGAGGTAGACCTTGCCGTCCTTGACGCTGATCGCGATGGGTGCGCCCTCGACGGAGGTGGCCGAGGTGAGCTTCACGACCTGATCCGCCGTGACGTCGCCGGCGACGACGTGGTAGAGCAGGACCTGCTTCAGCGCCTCCTTGTCGGCGAGTAGCTTGTCGAGCGTGCCTGCCGGCAGTGCGGCGAACGCCTCATCGGTCGGGGCGAACACGGTGAAGGGGCCCTTGCCCTGGAGCGTGTCGACCAGGCCGGCGGCCGTGGCCGCGGTCAGGAGGGTCTTGAACGACCCGGCGGCAGTCGCCGTCCCGACGATGTCCCTCGCCGCGGCCGCGGACGGCGAAGCGCTGGGGGTGGCGACCGGAGCCGGTGTGGCCGAAGGCGACGGCGTCGCTGCGGTCGAGGTGCACGCCGCCAGTGCTAGGACGAGGGCCGGGAACACGAGGGCGATGGTTCGCTTCATGACTGGGACTCCTTATGTACATCGATCTGCTGCCGGTCTGGCCGACATGACGGTCGTAGTATTTAGCACTAAATCCACCTTGTCAAGCGAGTGTCGGTCACCTCGACGATCCCGCGGCGCTCGA
>DATNFQ010000092.1:0-4009 GCA_035606295.1 Patescibacteria group bacterium | reverse complement strand
GACGACAACCCGTTTGCGCCCCGGAAGGCGGCCCGCCCGACCGTCGGTGAGACCGGCTATCCGAAGCTGCGGCTGCTTGGCCGTGGTCTTGGCGTGGCCGGGAGCTACGCCAAGGTGCTGCTGGTCGACGAGGTGCCCGCCGCCTACAGCCAGTTCGGACCGCTCACGGCCTACCCTCGCGCCCAGCGCACGCGCGAGCTATACCCGGCGTTGCCCGATTCGCCGCTGCCGGCGGTCATCACCTGCATCGCGTCCACGGCCGAGGCGCGGGATCGCGGGCTCGCACGAACGCTCGTCGAGGACGTGTGTGCCGACCTTGGTCGCCGCGGCTTCGCTGCGATCGAGACATATCCGGAGATCGGCACGCGACCCGATGCCACCAGCGCGGCCACGCCGGCGTTCTGGGAGGGGGTCGGGTTCGTCGTCGCCGCGCCGGACGAGCGCTTCCCGGTCATGCGTCGCGAGCTCGCGTGATCCGACGCATCCACGTCGTCACGCTTGTCGCAGTCGCCCTCTTCGCGGTCTCCGGCTGCATCCCGCCCCGCCCGTCACCAAGCCCGACCGCCACGGCCCCGCCGACCGAGACCGCGCCGAGCGCGACGTCGAGCATCAGCCCGACGTCATCGGCCGCCGCGACGAGCGAGCCGTCGGCGGCCGTCGCGGTGGATCCGTCGCTCCTTGCGGTCCTGCCCGACTCCGTGGGCGGTGTCCCGCTCCAAGCGGACGAGACGACCGCGGGGGAGATCGCGCGGGAGCCCTCGATCGCGCCCTTCGTGAGCTCGCTCGCGATCGCGGCTGCGTTCGGCCCGCCGGCCTCGGGGTCGGTCGGCGATTACGTCGTCGTGACCGTCGCCCGCGTGAAGCCAGGGCTCTTCGGCGACCTCTTCTTCCAGGGCTGGCGCGAGACCTTCGACGACGCGGTCTGCCAGCAGGCCGGTGGTGTCCAGGGCGCAGCGGAGGCGACGATCGGTGGGCGCCAGACGTTCATCGGGACGTGTGCCGGCGGGATCCATACCTATCACGTCCATCTGCCCGAGCAGGACGTCATCGTCTCGATGCAGGGCGGCGGTCCGGGGCGCTTCGGAGAGCACGTCGTCGAGGGTCTGAACGAGTAGCCTTCCGGCATGACGACCGATGCCGGCCCGCGTCCTGTCCGCGCGCCGCGCGGGCCAGAGCTGACCTGCCGCGGGTGGGCCCAGGAAGCAGCGCTCCGGATGCTGATGAACAACCTCGATCCGGAGGTCGCCGAGGATCCGGACCACCTCGTCGTCTACGGCGGGACCGGCAAGGCCGCACGTGACTGGGGCGCCTTCGACGCCATCGTCCGTGAGCTGCGTGTCCTTGCCGATGACGAGACGTTGCTCATCCAGAGCGGCAAGCCGGTCGGCGTCCTGCGGACCCATGAATGGGCGCCACGCGTCCTGATCGCGAACTCGAACCTCGTCGGGAGGTGGGCGACCTGGGAGGTCTTCCGCGAGCTCGAGCGCCAGGGACTGATGATGTACGGCCAGATGACCGCCGGGTCATGGATCTACATCGGGACGCAGGGGATCCTGCAGGGCACGTACGAAACGTTCGCGGAGGCGGCCCGCCAGCATTTCGGCGGCTCACTCGCAGGCACCGTCACCCTCACCGCCGGCTTGGGCGGGATGGGTGGCGCGCAGCCACTTGCGGTGACGATGAACGGAGGCGTCTGCCTCGCCATCGAGGTCGACGCGGCGCGGGCACAGCGGCGCCTCGACATCGGCTACGTCGATCGACTGACGCACGATCCCGCGGAGAGCCTGGCGTGGGCGCGAGCGGCGGCCGCAGCGCGCGAGGCGACATCGATCGCGCTCGTCGGCAACGCGGCGGAGATCGAGCCGGCCTGGGCGGTGGCCGGCGAGCGGTTCGACCTCGTGACGGATCAGACATCAGCGCACGACGCCTTGAATGGCTACATCCCCGCGGAGATCTCGCTCGACGACGCGACCGTGCTCCGCGACACACAGCCCAAGGAATACGAGCGACGATCGCGTGCGGCGATGGCGGCGCACGTCCGTGCGATGCTCGCGTTCCAGCGAGCGGGTGCGATCGTCTTCGACTACGGCAACAACCTGCGAGCGCAGGCGAAGGAAGCCGGCGTCGAGGACGCCTTCGACTACCCGGGGTTCGTCCCGGCGTTCATCCGGCCGCAGTTCTGCGAGGGACGCGGCCCATTCCGGTGGGCGGCCTTGTCGGGCGACCCGGCCGACATCGAACGGACCGACCGCGCGGTCCTGGAGCTGTTCCCCGACGACGCCGGGCTCCGCCGCTGGATCGACATGGCCGAGGCCCGCGTGCCCTACCAGGGCCTGCCCGCTCGGATCTGCTGGCTGGGCTATGGCGAGCGGTCGAAGGCCGGTCTCGCGTTCAACGAGCTCGTCGCGTCCGGACAAGTGAGTGCGCCGATCGTCATCGGCCGCGATCACCTGGATGCAGGGTCGGTAGCGAGTCCCAACCGCGAGACCGAGGCGATGGCCGATGGGACCGACGCCGTCGCGGACTGGCCGCTTCTCAACGCCCTGGTCAATACCGCCGCCGGCGCCTCGTGGGTGTCGATCCATCATGGTGGCGGCGTCGGCATCGGGTTCTCGCAGCACGCCGGGATGGTCGTCGTCGCCGATGGCACGCCCCTCGCTGCCCAAAAGCTCGAACGGGTGCTGACCACGGACCCCGCCATGGGTGTGCTGCGCCACGTCGATGCCGGTTATGACCGGGCGATCGAAGTCGCCCGTGAACGCGGCGTCCGCGTGCCGATGCTCGACACCGACTGACGTGCTCGTCGAATCGGTTCCCAATGTCTCCGAGGGCCGGCGGCTCGACGTCGTCGACCGGCTGGCCGACGCCATCACGTCGGTCCCGGGCGTGTTCCTCCTCGACCGGACGAGCGACGCGAGCCATAACCGGTCGGTCTTCACGCTGGCGGGGGAGCACGACGCCGTCGGTGAGGCACTCGAACGGCTCGTCGCTGCCGCGATCCACGAGATCGACATGGACGCGCATGAGGGTGAGCACCCGCGCATCGGCGCCGTCGACGTCATCCCGTTCATCCCGCTCGCGTCGACATCGATCGAGGACGTCATCGACGTCGCCCGCGGGTTCGGGGAGCGGATCGCGACCCGTTTCGAACTCCCCGTCTACCTCTATGCCCGCGCGGCGCTCCGGGCGGACCGCGAGCGGCTGGCGGACGTCCGTCGCGGCCAGTACGAGGGACTGAAGGTCGAGATCGAGCAGAACGGACGCGAGCCCGACTACGGTCCGCACCGGATGCATCCGTCCGCGGGTGCCGTCGCCGTCGGGGCCCGGCCGTTCCTGATCGCCTACAACATCAACCTCGATTCTGACGACGTCGATCTCGCGAAGCGCATCGCGCGTCGCGTGCGTGAATCGGGTGGCGGACTGCCCAAGCTGCAGGCGAACGGGTTCGAGGTCCGTGAGCCCGAGCGTGGGCACCCGCTGCGGGCGCAGGTCTCCATGAACCTGCTCGACTTCGCCGTGACACCCCTGTGGCTCGTCTGGGATGCCGTCCGTGACCTCGCTGCCGAGGACGGCGTCCATCTCGCCGAATCCGAGCTGATCGGCCTGGCGCCGCAGGCCTCGTTCGAAGCGATCGCCGACCACGCCGGTCTCACCGATGGGCCGATCGACGCGCGACTCGCCGTGGCGGCCGACTACATCCACCTCCGCGACTACTCGCCGATGCAGCAGATCCTCGAGCGCCGGCTCGAGGCAGCCCGCGAGAGCTCGGGTCCGACCGCCGACGCGCGGCCCGGGACATGACCGGCGGCCCGTTCCGCGTCATCGAAGGCGGGCGGACCGGCGAACCGACGCCCGGCCTGCTGATCGTGGGTGCCAGCGAGATCGTCACGCTCGCGGGCGGCGTGCGCCGCGGGCCTCGGCAGGGCGACCTTGCCCGGCTGATCGCTGAGGAAGCGGATCCCGCTTCGTCGCCGGTCGTCGCCGTGTGGGAGGGCAGGATCGCGGCCGT
>DATNFQ010000091.1:0-11498 GCA_035606295.1 Patescibacteria group bacterium | reverse complement strand
AGGAAGAACCCGCGAGCCGGCAGGACGCGCTCGCGCACCGCATCGCCTGCGGCCGCCGGGTTATCGCCGACGCGGAGGCGGTGTGGGTCGCCGGACAGGCCTCGTAGGACGACGGAGGCGTTTCCGGCCAGCAGCACGGCGGGCCAATCGGATGCGGGATCGGCATGGGCGACCGAGCCGCCGATCGTGCCCCAATTGCGGACTTGTGGGTCACCGATCGTGCCCGTCACGTCATGGAGGAGCAGGTAGGTGTCGCGGATCACGGGCGCGTCATGGATCTGCCGGTGGGTGGCCTTGGCGCCGATCGAGAGGTAGTCGTCTGTCTCCACGATCTGATCTATCCCGGTCACGTCGCGCAGGTCGACGAGAAGAGCCGGCTGCGCGAGTCGGAGCTTGATCAGGGGGATGAGGCTGTAACCACCGGACAGGATCTTGGCGTCGCCCTCGCGGGCCTTGAGGATCGCGAACGCCTCATCCAGGTTCCCGGGGCGCACATAGTCGAACTGACCGGGGATCATCGCGCTGCCTGCCTCCTCCCGCTCACACGGGTATGGCGGCCTGTCCTTGTCCGGCGCGGACAGGCCTTAGCGTGTCCGATGACGGTGACGGCGGACGTCTGCGCGTGCTCCTCCGACGCGCCGGAGTCCGTGATGCTGCGATGGAGGTTTCGAGTATCGACCCGGGTCGTTTCCGCGTCAACGGTTCCTAGAGATTGCGTCCGGCTGTCGACTGTATGCCCGATTCGAAGAGGCGTTGAGCCAGTACCGCACGGATCGCCAGCGGACGTCGCGGTCGATCCCGGTCATCCTGCTTGAACCTCGCGACTGACCAGCACCTGACAGCATCCAGGATGATGGCCCCGTGGACGTGATCCCGCCCGAAGCGCTCCTCGAGGACTTCCCTGCCCCGATGCAGGCGATCGCCCAGCGCCTGCGCGACGTCGTCACGCAGGCGATCCCGGAGGCTCTCGAGCGCGTCAGGCCGGGCTGGCGCCTGATCGGCTACGACCTGCCGATCGGCAAGAGGCTCGTCTATTTCGCGTTCGTCCTACCTGAGGACGTCCACGTCCATCTCGGCTTCGGGCACGGATGGGCGATGCGCGACCCGCATCGGATGCTCCGCGGCGCCGGGATCACGAAGCGCGTCCGCTGGCTCACGTTCGTCGCGGGCGACGAGATCGATGCCGAGCGCTGCGTCGAGCTTGTCCGTGAGGCGGCGCGCGTCGCGGCGATGACGCGCGGCGAACGGGAGCTGCAGTCGATGGACGGTGAAGGCGACCGCGCCTAGTCGGATGGAGGTGGGTACGCCTTCTCACCGCGTGTCGCGCTATCGGCGATGGCGGCGATCCGCTTCTCGCGCGTCTCGGGACGGCGCGCCTGGACGATCCATTCGAGCATGGCCCGTCGCGCGCTCTTGGAGAATGCCTCCCAGGTCTCGCGTGCCGGCGGAGTGGCAGCAAGTGCGGCCGCGAGGTCATCCGGGACGACGAGATCCTCGACGTCATCGAGCAGGGTCCACATCCCGTTCTGTTTCGCCTCCTCGATCGCGGCGAGACCGGCCGGGAGCATCAGGCCGGCGGCCTCCAGACGTGCGACGCGCTCCTTGTTCGATCGTGCCCAGCCGCTCTTCGGTCGCCGTGGCGCAAACCACTGGAGTCCGCGTTCGTCGTCGAGCGTGCGGCCGGTCGCGTCGACCCAGCCGACGCATAGGGCCTCCTCGACGGCCTCCTCGTACGGGACGCTCGACCTGCCGGTCGCGCGTCGCCACGAGACGAGGTACACGCCCTTCGACGACCCGTGGTTCGCGATGAGCCACTCGCGCCAGCCAGCCCGGTCGAACGGGCCGACCATCGGCTTGCCGTCGGGTGCGAGCGTGTCCGTCACCCGGCGGCCTGACGTGGATCCCACGTCACGACGCCGATCGGCAGCGGCAGCTGCGTTCGCAGCCCGACACCATCCTCGTCGGCGACGACCAGGTCATCGAGCGTGGCCTGGAACCGGCGCTCGGCCTCCCCATCCGGCTCGATCCAGAGCTGCCGCCGCAGGAAGCCGGCGAGCTCGTCACGCGAGGCGAACCGGCGCGGCTCACGCGACATCGGCTCGACGTCGGGCTCGAAGCCGCGCGCCCGCAACCACTCGACGAACTCGGGCAACGCCGGCAACGGCACGCGCTCCTCGCCGTGGACGGGTGGCCAGAACGGATCGGCGACCGACGCTGGCTGTCGCTCCATCAGGACCGCGACGCACAGTCGCCGTGCGACCGACTCCATGGTACGGACGAACGGACCGATCGCCTCGATGTCGTAGCCCACATGCGCGATCAAGGCGACATCGGTCGCGAACCGGTCCAGCGAGTCGCGGCGTGGCGGCGGCCAGCGTGTCTCGACGACCTCGACATCGGTGATCCCGTGCTCGGTCTGCAGCTCCATGAGCGCGTCGAGCATGCCCGGCGATGCGTCGACCGCGATGACCCGGCCGCCGGATGGCGCCAGCGTCAGGGCGACCGGGAGCGCGTAGCGACCGGCGCCCGCACCGATGTCGAGCCACGTCTCACCAGGCTCGACGAGCTCGAGCAACGCTTCGAGGACCGGTTCGTCCGTCCGTCGGGGGTCCGCACGGAACAGACCCGTGACGGGTGCGTAGAAATCGGTCCCGTCGGGGACTTCGCGGAACCGTTCCACCTGCTCCGCGTTCGCGACGACGCGCGCAGCCCACGCCTTCTCGAGCAGCGCGATGTGGTCGTCCCGAGTGTCCACATCCGGGTTGCCGCCCTCGACGCGGATCGGGATCTCGTGAACGAGCTCGGGGTGGGCATCGATGAGCGGTCCGAGTCCACGATCGCCGGTCGTCTGATCGATGAGCGCGAACGCTTCCCGGCGCAGCAAGACCGGGTTTCGCCCCATGCCGTCGCCGTAGACGGGGACGACGATGGGTCGACCGGGCTGCGCGTCAGCCTCAAGGAGCGCTCGGACGGCGCGTGGCGGCAGCAACGGCTGGTCGCCGAGCGCGATCAGGGCGGCATCGGCGTCGTCGGACAGCGCTCCGATGCCGACTTTCAACGAGCTCGACAGACCCTCGTCGGGCGCTGGGTTCACGACAAGCCTCGCAGCGCTGGCGTCGATCGCGCCCTCGACGGCATCGGCGTCGGCCCCGACGACCACGATGACCTCGTCGAGGTCGGCCGCCTCGAGGCGTTCGAGGACGTGCTGCAGGATCGGGCGTCCTTCGAGCGGGGCAAGGAGCTTGCCGCCGCCGAAGCGCGACCCGGCGCCTGCGGCGAGCACGATGGCGGCGAAGCGAGCCCCGTCCGGCCGGGCGCGTCCCATCCGTCGATGCTCGCGCATCCGTCAAATCGACGCGATAGGCGGAACGACCTAGCCCTCGGCCTCGTCCGTGTCGGGGTCGCCCACGGCGTCATCCGTCGCGGCGACATCGAAGAGCCCCGGGACCCTGTCGGCGCCGCGACCCTTGCGGCCGGGCTTCGCGCCGATCCTGCGGCGGGTCTCGACGTCGACCGTGGTGTCGCCCTCGCGAGCGGGATGCTCGACGAGCGCGATGAGCCGGCTCGCCATGAACCGCCCGGTCCGCACCGGTGTCCCACCGCGAGTGACCTCGGTGACCTCGACGACGCCGCGCGCGGTGGTCACCTCGATCCGGCGACCGGCGCGACTCGCGACGATGTCGAACGTCTGGACAGCCCCGCCGGTGTCGACCACCACCTCGACCCGATCGCCCTTCATGTCCTCCCTTTCCCTCGAAGCATCCGTGCCGTCGCCGGTGTCATCAGCCTGCCGTGACCGGCGTTCCCTCGATCGCGACCCGCGTCGCGCCTTCGTTCAAGACCGCCTGCTCGCGCATCGGCCGCCCACTGCCGCCATACCGTTCCGCGACGACCTCCGCGAGGATGGCCAGGGCGGTCTCCGCCGGTTGACGTCCGCCGAGGTCGAGCCCCACCGGCCCGCGCAGCTCGGCGAGGGCCTGATCGCTGACCCCCGCCTCGCGCAACCGTTGGCGTCGATCCGATTGTGTCTTGCGGGAACCGACCGCGCCGACGTATCGCGCACCGCGGCGAAGCGCCTCGACGATGGCGGGCTCGTCGAACTTGACGTCGTGCGTCAAGACGGCCACCGCGTCATTCGGCCCGAGTTCGATGTCGTCGGCGACCTCGTCCGGCCACCCGACGATGAGCTGGTCCGCGTCGGGGAACCGCTCGCGGGTCGCGAACGAGGCACGGCCGTCGATCACGACGGTCTCGAAACCGAGTTCCCTGGCCAGACGGACGAGCGTCCGCGCGACCTCGACCGCGCCGACGATCACGAGACGAGGCCGGACCGGGAATACCTCGACGAACAGCGAGCGACCGCCGATCTCGACCGTCCGCGACTGGCCGCGCTTCAGCGCTTCGAGTGCGGCGTCGACGAGCGCGGAATCGTGAGCGACGTCGCCGAGCGAACCATCAAGCCGACCATCGGCATGGACGATGACCTTCGGCTCGGGCGGGGCACCCTCGCCGGGCTCATGGGGTCCGGCGTCGGCGGGCGGCGAGTCGGCAGGAAGCGGTGTCACGACCGCGGCACCCAGGCCGCCTGCACCCAGTGATTCGGTCGCGGCCTCGACGGCCGCCGATGGCACGCCCGGCTCGACGAGCACGTCGATCGTGCCCCCGCAGGCCAGACCGACGTCCCAGGCTTGCTCATCGCTGATGCCGTACCGGATCACACGCGCGTTGCCGGTCGTCCAGGCGTGCTCGATCTGTTCCGCAGCAGCGCCTTCGACGCACCCGCCGCTGACGGATCCCGCGATCCGCCCGTCGCTCGCGTGAAGCAGGACAGCACCCTCGGGGCGCGGCGCCGAGCCAAACGTGCGGATGACGACCGCGCGTCCCGCGTCGATGCCTTCGTCCTGCCAGGTGGAGAGCGTGTCGAGCAGTTCCTTCATCGGATCGGCCTCGCGGTGGTCGGGTCCGTGGGCGTGCCGCCCACGACGGTCGGGGGTGTGACGGTAGCCAGGTCGCTGAAGAGTGGGACGGCGGCGTGGGCCGCGGCCTCGGCGCCCTGCCGCGTGTCGGCAGACCGGACGCCACCGAGGATCTCACCGAGCCGTTCGAGCGACGCGACGGTGCCGGCCGGCAGGAAGTCGTCGATGTACGGGTACGCAGCACGCATCCCGCCGGCGAGCGGCTGGTAACCGGGCGTGCCGGCAAGCGGGTTGAGCCAGACCAGTCGGTGGCAGTTGCGGCGGAGGCGTGCCGTTTCGGAGGCGACGAGCGCCGGATCGCCTCGATCCCAGCCATCCGACACGACGATGACCACGCCGCTGGACCGGAGTGAGCGCCGGGCCCACGTCTGGTTGAACGTCCGGAAGCTCTCGCCGATCCGCGTCCCACCGGCCCAGTCGTTCACCGCTTCGCTGACCCGCGCGAGCGCGCGGTCGCGGTCCTTGTCGCGCAGGAGACGTGTCACCCGTGTCAGTCGGGTGCCAAAGACGAACGACTCGGCGCGCACGGCACTCGACGCGGAGAGGGCCTGGATGAACCGCAGCAGGAGCCGGGAGTGGCGCTCCATCGAACCAGAGATGTCGCAGATCACCACGAGCGAACGGGGTTCACGAACAGGCCGCCGCCAGACCCACCACATGAGCTGTCCGCCGGTCCCTAGATTGCGTCGGAACATGGCCCGCGGGGCCAGCCGCGCGCCGTGTGAGTGGAGCTCGTAGCGACGGGTCCGGCGCTGTTCCAGCCTCGGCACGAGCTCGTCCACCAGCCGCTCCGCGTCGCGCAATTCCGCCGGCGTCATCCGGTCGAACTCGCGGTGTTTGAGCATCTCGCCACGCGAGTAGGCGTCCGGCGCGACGACGATGCCCTCGATGTCCTCGCCGCTCTCGTCCTCATCCCCGTCGGCGGGAATGGGGACACCCCATTCGTCGGGGCGTGCGGCGACCTTGTCGTCACCGGAACTCGGCGCTGCCTCCCCTGGAGTATCGCCCTCGGACTCGTTCCCGTCGGGATGGCGCAGCGGCGGGGCCTGGAAGTCGCCCTGGCGCCGACCCCGGGCACGCCACCAGCGATCGAACACGATGTCGTAGGTTTCGCGGTCATCCCGTCGACGGACGAAGACCGCCTCGCCCGCGGCACGTACCTGCTCGCGCGAACCCATGTCGACGAGCGGGAGCGCCCGCGCGTAGTCGACGGCCGCGCCGAGGTCGATCGCCAGCCCGGCGGCGCGCAAGGCCCGCCCGAACCCCACGGCCTCGTTGAGCAGACGCCGGCCATCGATCTCCGGGCCCCACGGGGCCTTCACGATGGATGGATCGTCACCAGCCTGCATGGGATGACTCTGCCACGAACGCCCGATGCCGTCACCGACGCCGGCACGACCTAGCCTGTCGACGCCAGCTCCTGCGACCCCGACGGCTTGGGCGGCTCCACGGAGACCGCACCGCGACTACCGAGCGGGCCCGGCGCGGGCGAGTGCATCACGGTGAAGCCCGACGTGTTCGACAGGACGTCGACGGCACCGTCCCGACAATGGATCTCGAGTGCGCCATTGCCGACGCGCAGGTTGTGGAGCGTGATCTCGGGCAGCCAGTCGGGCAACGCCGGGTTCACGTAGAGCTTCGGCTCGCCCGCCTCGAACGTGGCGTGGATCCCGCACAGGATGGCCACGAGCCGGAAGATCGCCCCGGCCGCCCACGCCTGCGGTACGTTCGCGCCGAGATACGGTGCCGGGAAGCTCGCCGGCACGCGCGGCATGCCGGAGAACAGTTCTGGCAGCCGCGTGCCGGCGAACTGCTCCGCAGCGTCGAAGAGCGCCTTGGCGACCTGAGCGGCCTCGGCCGCGTACCCGTAGCGCCGGAATCCGCCGGCGAGCGTCGCGTTGTCGTGCGGCCAGACGGATCCGCGCTGGTACGAGAACGGATTGTAGGCCGGGTGATCGGAGGAGAGCGTCCGGATGCCCCAGCCGGACCACATGTCGTCGGCGAGTAGGCGCTTGACCACGCTTCCGGCGCGCTCGACCGGGACGATGCCCGACTGGAGGAGGTAGCCCGCGTTCGACGCAACGCTACGGATCTGCTCCTTGCGCCCGTTCAGCCCGAGAACGTACGTCCCCTCCTCCTCCCACCAGAACGCCTCGTTCACCCGCTCGTACAGGCGCTGCGCCTCGCGCCGCAGGCGTCGGGCGTCCTTGGGTCGGCCGAGCACGTCGTAGACCTCGGCCAGCCGCGTCTTTGCATCGAAGACGTAGCCCTGCAACTCGCAGGTCGCGATCGGTAGCGGCGCCAGGCTCCCGTCCGCCTCGACGATGGCGTCGCCTGCGTCCTTCCAGGCCTGGTTGTAGAAGCCGTGCGACGAGCGAGTCTGGTACTCCTGGAATCCGTCGCCGTCGCGGTCGCCATAGCCGTCGATCCAGGCCATCGCCATCTCGGCGTTGCCGAGATACCGCCGGAGCAGGCGCTCGTCGCCGGTCCAGTGGTAGAGGTACGACAGGACGATGACGAACAGGCTCGTCGCGTCGTGGGTGCCGTAATAGGGCTCGAACGGCAGGATCCCCAGCTGGGCCAGTTCGCCGTGGCGGATCTCATGCGGGATCTTGCCCGGTTCCATGTCACGCTCCGGGTCATCGGAGGTCGCCTGGAGCTCCGAGAGCCGGCGCAACGCCCCGCTCGCGAACTCCGGGAAGCCGGAGATGCCCTGCATCGAGACGATGAGCGAGTCTCGCCCGAAGAGCGTCACGAACCACGGCACGCCTGCGGCCGGGATGAACACCCCGCGCTCGATGGTCGGGTCCTCGAGTCGCAGCGCTTCGAGATCGCGGACCGCCTGGGCCCACGCTCGATCGACGGTCTGGTTCGGCGACTGGATGCTGACATTCGGCAGCTGAGCGGCGCCGACGGCACGCATCGGTGCATCGACCGCGTTGCAGGCGAGGGTCGACAGGCGGCGCTTCGACTGGGTGACCGGGTACCACTTGATGCACGTGTGCCAAGTCCCCTTGGGTGGCAACACGACGTCGAATACGAGACGGCCGTTGGCGAACTGCGGCTTCGAGCCAGGCCGCTCGACGGCCAGCACGAGCTCGCGTCGGAAGTCGTGGTTCGTGTACGTCGAGCGCAGCTCGCCCCGGGAGCGGAACCAGCGGGTATTCAGCTGGCCTCGCCTGACGATCTGGCCTCGCTTGACGTCGAAGATGTCGGCGAAGTCCGACACGACCGCGATCTCGATCGTGAGTCGAACGGTCCGGGGCGTGAAGTTCTCGATGTCGTAGTCCTCGTGGACGCCGTCCGCGATCGTGCGATCGAGCCGCATGCCGAGCGTCTGGCGTTCGATGGCGCCGTCGGGGTCGATCAGCGTGTCGTTGGTGAACTCGAAGCGCGACGAGAACGACTGGATGGAACCCGAGCCGAGAAGGATCGGCCGGGTGCCATTGATCCACAGGTCGTAGCCGGAGATGAACCGCGTGTCCCGGGTGAAGAAGCCGTCCGCCTCCCCGGTGATCCGCCCGTCCGGCTGGCAGATCAGGATCCGATCGTCGCGGTTCGTCGTGATCGACGACGGTCCGACATGGACCGGGAAGGTCATCGCGCGATCGACCCCCTCGTGGCGGCGAAGGTGGCTCGTCCGCTCATGGCCTGTCAGCCGCGCGCGGCGACCTCGGTCAGCATCCGGCTGGCCTGTTCGCCACGGATCTGGCGGATGTCCTCCTCGTACTTGAGGACGACGCCGAGCGTCTCGTCGACAAGCTCAGGCTTGAGCTCCCGCGCCCCGAGCGCGAGCAGGGCGGCCGCCCAGTCGAGGGTCTCGGCGATACCCGGGACCTTGGTCAGGTCCGCCTCGCGGAGTCGATGGACGAAGCCGACCACCTCGCGCGCGAGCTTCTCCGGCGCATGAGGCACACGCGCCAGGACGATCTCGAATTCCTTCTGCGCCGTGGGGTAATCGATCCAGTGGTAGAGGCAGCGCCGCTTGAGCGCGTCGTGGACCTCGCGCGTCCGGTTGGACGTGAGGATCACCCGCGGGGGTCGATGCGCTCGGATCGTCCCGATCTCGGGCACCGTCACCTGGAAGTCGGACAGGATCTCCAGGAGATACGCCTCGAATTCCTCGTCGGCGCGATCGATCTCGTCGATCAGGAGGACCGGCGCGACGCCATCGTCACTTTCCAGTGCCTGGAGGAGCGGACGCCGGATCAGGAAATCGGAGCCGAAGATGTCGTGCGCGCTCGCGTGCTCCGCCTCGCCACGGGCCTCGAGCAGGCGGATCTCCAGCATCTGGCGCGGGTAGTTCCACTCGTAGACCGCCGTGTTGACGTCCAGGCCCTCGTAGCACTGGAGGCGGATGAGCTTCGCATCGAGTGAGGACGCGAGCACCTTCGCGAGCTCGGTCTTGCCGACGCCGGCCTCGCCCTCGAGCAGCAACGGCCGGTCGAGCTCGAGCGCAAGGAAGACGGCCGTCGCCAGCGAGCGGTCGGCGATGTAGTCCCGACCGCGGAAGTCTTCGGTCAGGGCCTCGATCGAGCGGGTGCCGGGCGGGCGGTCGTCGCGCTCGCCAGCGGACCGCGGTGAACTGTCGGTCATCGGATCGGATGCTACACGGAGTCGGCCCGATCGGGCCGCGCTGAAGGGCGTGTCTCAACCCCGTCACGCCTTCGGTGATGGCCGCCCGACAGGACCCGGGGCACATCTGTCAGGTGCGGTCCCGGGTGGATAGGGGTAGTCTGGTAGGCCCCCGGGGCTACGCGCGAGGCCCATCAAGTGCTATCGAAGTCCCTCCAGTCGATCGTCGGCATCATCGTCGGGTTCGTGTTCGGCGGCGTCATCGCCTTCGTCTCGACACCTGCCGTCCCTGCGCCATCGCTTCCTCAAAGCGGTTTCAGCGCCGCGGTGGAACGCGTCGGGCCACAGTCGGGGCCCGTCAACCTGGCGCTACAGGACGCGGTCGCCCTCGTCGTTCCGGCTTCCCAAGCGACAGCCACGCCTGCCCCGACCAAGACACCGAAGTCGACGAAGCCCGCATCGACCAAGGCGAAGGTCGCGGCACCTGCCGCGGCACCGGTGACCCCGAAGGCCGCACCGACACCCAAGCCGACGCCGCGTCCGACACCTCAGCCGAAACCTCAGCCGAAACCTGCGACGCCCGCGCCGACCCCGACGCCGGCACCGGATCCGACGACCGTGACGCCGACGCCGGCCCCCACGCCCGCTCCTACCCCGAAGCCCGCCAAGCCGAAGCCTGACAAGTCCCAGAAGAAGCCTCCGAAGCCGCCGAAGCCCTGAGCGATCCGACTGAAGTGGTCAAACGGCGGACCGACTAGGAGGCGCGGACCTCGATCTCGATCGGCACGGGCCGCGCGACGGCGTCATGCACAGGACATCGTGCGATCGCGGCCTGGATGGCGGCGCGAATCACATCGGCATCGACACCCGGCACTGACGCACGCACCGCGACGCGAACGCTCAGCGGTCCGGCGGGAACGTTCGGCGAGAGGCCCAGGATCCCTCGATCGTCCGACTCCGAATCCACCGTGACGTCGAGCGCTGAGAGCGCCCATCCCTCCTCGGCGGCCCGCATCGCGATCAGCGTGGCGGCGCAGGACGCGTACGCGGCACGGAACATCCAGCCGGGACTCGGGGCGGAGCCGCCGCCGCCGACGCCGGTCACCATGTCGGTGACGAGGGCCGACCCGTCCGTGCCGGTCACCCTGACCCGCAAGCCGTCCTCGATCGTCGCGGTCGCGGGGGCGTCCCGATAGCGGGCTTCCGCCGGGTTCGCCGTCAGGTACGACCGCGCATTCGCGATCGCTCTCGCGATATCACCTTCGCCCATCTCGCTCCGCCCTCCTACCCCTCTGGCGCGTCGAGCTCCCGTGCGTAGCGCGGGAAGCGGAACCGCTGGTCGCGGGTCAGGATCCCGCCATGACCCAGCTTGGCGACCGTCGCCTCCGATGCCGGCTCACCGGCCAGCAAGCGAGGCAGCAGCAGGTCGGCGGCCGTCGCTTTCGAGTAGGCGCCACAGGTCGGCAGCCCGAGGATCGACGTTCCGCCGACGCGCGCCAGCCACAGCATCGAGCCCGGATGCGACGGGACGCCGCGCCGCACGACACGACCGCCGAGCTCCTCGATCGCGACGAAGAACGCGTCCTCGGGGTCGGTCGAGGCTGATCCGGCGGTCAGGATCAGGTCGGCGGTGTCCGCGCCTCGGGTGAACCGCCCGAGGGCCGTCTCGACCGCGTCCGGGTCGTCGTGGACGTATTCGATGTCGATGATCTCGGAGCCGAGCCCTTCGACCTTGGCTCGGACCGACGCCTCGAACCGTTCGCGCGCGGTGGCGCGCACGGATTCCTTGACGACGACCCCGACCCGGCGTGCCAGGAACGGTGAAACAGACACGATCGGCTGGCTGCCGAACCCGGCGATCCGCGCGCCGGCCTCGATGACACCCGCATCGACGAGGTGCGGCGCGACCTTGACGCTCGCGACGAGATCGCCCTTCTCGACGACCTG
>DATNFQ010000090.1:0-17051 GCA_035606295.1 Patescibacteria group bacterium | reverse complement strand
GCCGGTGCGGCGACCGCGTCGCTCAAACGGCGAGCGAGCTCGAGCATCCGTGGACTGAAGTCGACGCCCACCACCTCCTCGGCTCCGAGGTTCCACAGGGAGAGCGTGTCGCGGCCGCCCGCACACTGAAGATGGATGGCGCGCCGGCAGCGGCCGTGCAGATCGCCGATCAGCGTGGCTTCGACAGGGAAGAGGTTCGACCCTCCGCCGCGGATCAGCGCGACCGACTCGTCGAACCAGCCTTCGTACCGTTCGGCAGCCTCGTCCCATGCCGCGCGGTTGGCGAGATGCATACCCCGTGGGTCAGCCGCTTCGTCGGGCGTGGCCGGTCGGACGTGTGACTCGCGTTCGCGCTCGGGCTCCATCCGGTGGAGTCTAGGTGGACGCCGATAGTTGACGACGCAACCATCTTCGCATACTGTGGACGAAGCACCAAGGAGTTTCGATCACATGCCCGCCATCGTCCCCGATGACATCGCCATCCTCCCCCGGATCCCGACGCCGGATCCGGCTATCGCCCGAGAGCGCACCGTCCGATCGGTGACGACAGCCCCGCACGGGTTCGAAGGGGAGGGGTTCCCGGTCCGCCGGGCCTTCGCGGGCGTCGCGCTCGAGGACCTCGACCCGTTCATCCATCTCGACCAGATGGGTGAGGTCGAGTACGCCCCGGGCGAGGCAAAAGGCACGCCGTGGCACCCGCATCGCGGGTTCGAGACCGTGACATACATGATCGACGGGGTCTTCGAGCACAGCGACTCGAACGGCGGCGGCGGCGTCATCACCAACGGCGACACGCAATGGATGACGGCAGGGTCCGGGATCCTGCACATCGAGAAGCCGCCGGAGGCGCTGGTTCGGAGTGGCGGCCTGTTCCACGGCTTCCAGCTCTGGGTGAACCTGCCGGCCGCACAGAAGTGGGCGCCACCGCGCTACCAGGACATCCGCGCGAGCGAGGTGTCCCTCGTCTCGTCGCCGGACGGCGGCGCACTCGTTCGCGTGATCGCCGGTGACGTCGCAGGCCACGCGGGGCCAGGATCGACCTACAGCCCGATGACCCTCGTCCACGCGACGCTCAGCCGTGGCGCGCAGCTCACACTGCCCTGGCGGATCGACTACAACGCGCTCGTCTACGTGATGAATGGCGATGGAGCGATCGGCTCCGACGGCAAGGGCAGTCCCGTGGGCACAGGTCAGCTCGCGGTCCTCGGGGCCGGCGACGCGATCACGCTGTCTGCGGCCAGCCACCAGGAGAGCCGCAGCCCGACGATGGACGTCCTGGTCCTGGGTGGGCGTCCGATCCATGAGCCCGTGGCGTGGCTCGGCCCGTTCGTCATGAATACGCGCGAGGAAGTCATGCAGGCCGTGTCGGACTACCAGGCCGGTCGCCTCGGCAGCATCCCGGCGGTCCACAGCGCACCGACCCATCTGGTCGAGACGAGGACGTCACCGACCGACCGCTGACCGACCGGTCTTCACGGGCCGGTCAGCGGCTAGAGTGCGCTGGTGTCCGAACCAGTGACGGTCGACGCCCGCCCGGGTGCAGCCGCGAGCGCTGCCGTGCCGGTGGCCGTCGTCGTGGGGCTATTCGTCGCGTCGCTTGCGATGCGGCCACAGATCCTGGCGATCGGACCGCTGCTGCCGTTCATCCGCGAAGACCTGGGCCTGCCCGCCGGCGTAGCGGGTCTGCTCACGACCATCCCGGTCCTATGTATGGGTCTTTTCGCGCCCGTGGGGCCGAGACTGGCAGCAAGATTCGGGGCTGGGCGCGCCTTCGTCCTGTGTCTGAGCACGATCGTCGGCTTTGGGCTCGTGCGCGCCTTCTCGCCCGGTGTCCCGCTGGTCCTGGCGACGACACTGGGGATCGGGATCGGGATCGGCTCCGCTGGAGCCATCCCGTCGATGATCGTCTCGCGGCGGTTGCCGACGCGCCCCGCGATGGGGACCGGGGCCTACGCGGGCGGGATCGTCGCCGGGTCGACTTTGGCGTCGGGTCTGGCGGTGCCGCTCGCAGCCGGCGAGGACTGGCGGCGCGCCCTCCTGATCATCTCACTCGCGTCGATCGGCTCGATCGCGGCCTGGATCGTGCTCGTCGGGCTCGGCGGTCGGCCCGGTGCCCGGCACGCGCGGCGGTTGCCCTTGCGCGATGGGACGGCCTGGCTCCTCATCGTCGTCTTCGGACTCCAGTCGGTGCTGTTCTACGGCATCGTGTCGTGGCTGCCGAACGTCTTCGTCGAGCGCGGCTGGGACCCGGCTCAGGCGGGCGCATTGATCGCCCTGTTCAACGGCATCGGGCTGCTGACCACGATCGGCGTGCCACTGGTTGCCGACCGTATCGGCGGCTCGCGCAGGCGACAACTCATCGCTTCGGCGGCGACCTCCGTGGTCGGCCTGGCCGGTGTGGCCTCGGCCCCGGATCTCGCGTTCTTCTGGGTCACCATCCTCGGCCTGTCGCTCGGAGCCATCTTCCCGCTGGTCTTGACCCTGCCGCTCGACGTCGCGGACGATCCGGCGCGGGTCGGGTCGGTCGCGGCGATGATGCTGCTCGGCGGGTATGTCCTCTCCTCGTTCGGCCCGGTGGTCCTTGGAGCCGCGCGCGATATCACGGGAAACTTCGCGGCGAGTGAGTGGATCCTCGTCGTCGTCGCGGCCGTCGAGGTGGTGGCGTGCGTACCGCTATCGCCGTCACGTCTCCGCCGGGGCATCTCGCGCGACGCCGTCGCCCCGGTGACGTCCTGAGGACATCGCCGAGGGCCCTCGCTTGTCATCGCGCCGGCGGTAGGGGAGAATGCGCCGAGATGACCCGTCACCAGGCGCACCACCACTGCATGTGTCATGCCGCTGCCGAGCAGGGCAGGTGGTGTCTCTAGGCGTGCGTCTTCCCGGTTAGGCCGCACGCCGGCCAAGACCCCCGAACCCCTGCCGAGGTGGCAGGGGTCTTTTTGTTTCTACGGCCCCACCATCCACTCAGCGAGGAAACGTCCGTGACCACGACCACCAGGACCATCGATACCGCGGAGCTCAGGGATCGGCTGGACGATCCGTCCCTCACGATCGTCGATGTCCGCCCGCTCGCCGCATACAACGGCTGGCGCCTCGGCGCGGAGACCCGCGGCGGCCACATCCCGGGCGCCGTTGCGTTCCCGGCCGCGTGGCTCGACACCGTCGACGAGCCCGAGATCGCCCGGCTCTTCGCGGGCAAGGGCATCACCGCCGACCGCGAGATCGCCGTCTACGGCACAAGCGCTGCCGAGGCCTCCCGGCTGGCCGAGCGGCTGGTCAGCTTCGGCGTCGAGGGAGCTCGCGTCTACGAGCCGGGCTTTGCTGCATGGGCGGCCGATACGTCGCTCCGGGTCGACCGACTCCCGAAGTACGAGAAGCTCGTCCACATCGACTGGCTGAAGGCCGTTCTCGATGGCGAGACGCCAGAAGCGGCCCCGACCGTCGACTTCCGCCTGTTCCACGTCAACTTCGGGGTTCCGGAGGAGTATGCCGAGGCGCACATCCCGGGTGCGCTCTATCTCGACACGAACTCCCTCGAGGATCCCGCCGACTGGAATCGTCGCTCACCCGAGGAGCTCGACCGGGCGATCCGCTCGCTCGGGATCACCAAGGACACGACGGTCGTCGTCTACGGGCGCGACACCGAAGGTGATGCGAACGAGAAGTGGCCGGGCCGACGCGCGGGTCAGATCGCGGCTACCCGCGCATTGATGATCCTCACGTACGCGGGCGTCGACGATGTCCGGCTGCTCGACGGCGGCTTCGACTGGTGGGTCCGCGCCGGCAACCCGGTCGAGACCATCCTCCGCGAACCGTCACCGGTCGCCGACTTCGGTGCGGTCATCCCCGTTCGTCCCGAGGTCATCGTCGACATCGAGGAGGCCAAGGAGATCATCGCCGACACGGGCGGAGCCGCACTCGTCAGCGTCCGGACGTGGCGCGAGCACATCGGTGCCGTCAGCGGCTACAACTACATCGGCCCAGCGGGACGGATCAGCGGCGACGTGTGGGGCAATTGCGGTAGCGACGCCTACCACATGCAGCACTACCGCAACGTCGACAACACGATGCGCGCCTACCCGGAGATCACGGCCAAATGGGCCGAGGCCGGCATCGTTCCCGAGAAGTGGATCGCCTACTACTGCGGGACCGGCTGGCGTGCGAGCGAGACGTGGTTCTACGCCTTCCTCCAGGACTGGCCGCGCATCGCGGTGTACGACGGTGGCTGGTTCGAGTGGAGCCAGGACCCGGAGAAGAACCCGATCGAGATCGGTGTCCCGGATGCGGAGACGCCCCGGGACGTGTACGTGGCGTAGGACGTTCCTCGGCGCGCGCTCGCGAGGTGCGGGTGCGCGCCGAACGCACGATGGACCGGCACCTGCGGCAACATGCGGGCTATGGACCCTGACATGCGCCCCGCCACAGCCCGTGCCACGGAGAGCGACGCACCGCTGCGGCTCGGCATCATCGGCTGCGGTGATGTGGCGTATCGGCACTACCTGCCCGTGCTCGAGGCGGATGCCGCCCGCGTCCGCATCACCTCAGTCATGGATACGCGCCTCGGTGCGGCGCAGGGACTGGCCCAGCACATCGCACCGTGGGCGCCCGACGCACGTGCGTTCGACAGCCTCGAGGCGATGCTCGAGGCGGGCGGACTCGATGGCGTCATCGATCTCGCACCTGCGCCGCACCACGGTGCCGTGAACGAGGCGGTCCTGGCCGCCGGTGTCTCGCTCTATACCGAGAAGCCGCTCGCCTCTACGGTCGAACAGGCGGATCGCCTGATCGAGATGGCGCAGCACGCCGACGTGACGTTCCTGTCGGCCCCTGGAGAGGCCGCGACGCGCCGGATGCAGTGGCTCGACGAGCTGGTCAAGTCCGGTCGGTACGGCCGGCCCACCCTCGTGTTCGCACATCACGCCGACCCGGGTCCGGCCGCCTGGCGCGAATACACCGGCGATCCGCGTCCGTTCTACGGGCCCGGCGTCGGTCCGGTCATCGACCACGGCGTGTACCGGCTCCACCAGATGACGTTGCTGCTCGGCCCGGTCGCCCGTGTCCAGGCGATGGGCACGATCAGCAAACCCGAACGCGTGGCCCGTGGTGGGCCACTCAGCGGTCAGCCGGTGTCGGTGACGACACCCGATCACGTGCTCATCAACATGGAGTTCGCGAGCGGCGCCCTCGGTCAACTGCTCGCGAGCTTCGCGACGGCGGCTTCGCTGATGCCATGGCTCGAGGTCCACCTGGAAGGCGCCTCGATCAGCTTCGGCGGGCATTCCTGGGAGATGGACTCACCCGTAAGCCTGTACGTCGACGACGGCACGATGGAGGCCCAGGAAGGCTGGCAGCACGGTCTCGAGATCCCCGTGGATGAGCTCTCGGTCGTCGAGTCGGGGGCGCGGCATTTCGTCGATGTGCTGCTCGGGGAGGCCGAGCCGGTGCTCAAGGCGGAGCATGCCCGGCACGTGCTGGACATCGTCGTGAAGGCCTACGCGTCGATCGAGGATGGCGCGACGCACGCCACCGAGACGACCTTCTGAGGTTCAGGCTCGGTCGAGCAGGAAGAACGTCTCCATCGGCCCCTTGCCCTTGATGTCGACGATCCCGCGGGATTCCAGCCGGTAGCGGTCACGAAGCCGCTCCTCGACGGCGCCGGTGACCTGGATCCGACCAGCGACGCCCGTCGATTCCATCCGGCTCGCGAGGTTCACCGTATCGCCCCAGACGTCATAGATGCTTCGGCGCTTGCCGACGACGCCCGCCACCACCGAACCCGTGTGGATCCCGATCCTGAACTTCACGCCCAGGCGGGCGGCCGCGTCGTCGTGGTTCACGGCCTCGGCGATATCGATCGCGAGATCCGCCATGCGCTCGAGGTGGTCCGGGTGCCAGATCGGCATACCGCCGACGATCATGTAGGCGTCCCCGATCGTCTTGACCTTTTCCAGGTCGCTCGCGTCGACCAGGGCGTCGAAAACGCCGAACACCTGGTCGAGGAGCCTAACGAGCTCCTGCGGATCCATGGTGCTCGACATCGCCGTGAACCCGACGATGTCTGCGAAGAGCAGCGAGACGTCCTCGTGGCGGTCGGCGATGAGCCCCTCACCCGCGCGGATCCGGTCGGCGATGGGCTCCGGGAGGATGTTGAGCAACAGCTCGAGGTTCTGCTGGTTGGCCGCCTCGAGCTGACGCTGGGCCGTCACATCGGTGCCGTAGACGTTGGTGAACTGGAATTCGGGAACGTCGACCGCCAGGAGCTCGAAGTGGCGCCCGGCACTGTGCACGTGGACCGACCGCCGCTGCCCTTCGCGTGCGGCAACACGAAGCTCGTCAGCCCACCGCTGAGGGAACGGCGATCCCAGTGTCCCGCCCAGGCCGGCGATCAGCTCCTCGGCCGCAGGGTTGACGTAGACGAGCACGCCGTCCATGGAGAGCCTGAAGACCGGATTGGGATTCTGGTCGGGGAACTTCGTGATCGCCCGTTGTGCGGTGACATCGGTCCCGTACACGTTCGTGAAGCCGAGCTCTGGCAGGCGCACGGCCAGCAGTTCGTAGGTCCGAGCGCCCACCCGGACGTCGATCGCCTCGTCGGACGTCATGAGTGTGTCGAGCCACGCTTCCGGGACCGTCTGACCGACCACGAGCCCGAGCGCATCGATGACCGTCTGACTCGCGTCATTCGCGTAGATGAGCTCGCCGTCGTTCGCGACGCGTAAAACAGGATGCGGGTTGGCGCCCGGGAAGAACTCGGTCTTGGGATCGGCCGGTGACACCATCTGCGATAGCCCTCGATGTCGATGCCGCCGAATCCTACGAGACCGTCATCCCTCGAGTCGCCACACCTCGACAGGATCACGCTTGCCCTTGACGGTGATCGCGCCGAGCGCGATGCCCCGCGCGTCGTCGCCGAGCGCCTCCCACGTGGAACGGCCGACGACGATCTGACCGGGCTCTGCCGCGGTCATCAGCCGGGCCGCGGTATTCGTCGCGTCACCGATCACGGCGAAGCTGCGTCGCTCCGCAGCGCCCAGGTCGCCCAGCACCGCCGGACCCGTGTTGATCCCGACCCGGAACGTCGGCCAGCCCGGTCGGCTCGCCGCGATGGGCCGCGCGGCAGCGACGATCGCGCGCGCGGCCCGTGCCGCCCGGCGGGCGTGGTCGGGCTGGTCGCCCTCGGTGTTGAAGATCGCCATGATCCCGTCGCCGGCGAAATGCTCGATGACGCCACCGGCGTCGTCGATCGCCGGGACGACGGCGGCCCAGAACGAGTTCAGCATCTCGAGCACCTCCGTCGGCGGACGGGTCTCCGAGAACGTCGTGAATGCCGCGAGATCGGCGAAGAGCACGCTGACCACGCGTTCCTCGCCTGGCAACGCGGCGCCCGGCTCGTCCGCACGTCTGATCCGTTCCGTGACGACCGAGGGCAGGTACGGCTGGAACGACGCGTCGAGACGACGCAGCTCCTCGGCCGTACCCGCGAGGAGCGCGACTTCCTCGTTCGTGGCGCCCTCGCTGCGCAGTTGGTCGAGCACGCCGTCGACCGGACGGCCCTCGGCCTGCGCCGTCGCGACGGCCGCGATCGCGCCGGCATGCCAGCGATCGATACGAGCGAGCGTCTGCTCCAGGTAGAGCCCGCCGAAGGCCCCGGTCAGGGAACCGCTCCGGCGGTATTCCTCGCGTGCTCCAAGGGCGATGAGCAGGAAGGCGGCAAGCATCAGCACGTGCCATTCCCACCAGGTGAGCTGCCAGTTGCGGCTGACGACGACGGCGATCATCGCTTCGGCGAGGAGGACGAGAGCGACCGAGATCGTGAGCAGGATCGTCCCACCACGCTGGCGATAGAGGCGGTATGTGCGCCACGCAGCGAAGGCATATAGCACGACGGCGACGATGCCCAGGATCGTGAGCAAACCGACGCCCTCGGCCGGCGGTGGGGGACCGTCGAGCGGGGGGAGACGGAGCAGCGAGGCCACGCCCCACAGGACCATCAGGCTGATGAGTGCGGCGAGGATGGCAGGTCGCGCCCGCAGGACGATCGGCCCGCCCGGTCCGGCGATCGAGCTCGTCGATGCCGCGGCGAAGAACGCTGCGAGCACGAGGCCGATCGGCGTCGCGATCGAAAACCCGGCGTTCGGGCTATCGAGCAGGACACCGGGGGTCGCGAGCGCGTGGAGGCCGAGGAACCCGGCCGCCGAGAGGAACGCGAACGAGATCAGCACGAGCCGGGCATCGCGATATCGTCCGGCCGCGACGTTCGTGACGTAGGCCAGCGCGACGCTCACGGCCGCGGTCAGCAGGACGATCCAGAAGTGGCTCGGGTGGTGTTCCCACTCCATGTCCAGCTCTGGGCGGGCGAGAAGGAGTGCCAGTCCGAGGAGCGGCAGTGCCACGGCGACCGGAACCACCCACGGCACGTTGCCCGGCCGTTCCCGTCCCCTCGCCGGAGCGTCGGTGGCCATGAAGGCAGCATACGACCGGCCCAAAGCCCGGCAGTCGGCTCCGGCATCATCCGGACGTGACCGGCGAGACGCTCTCCACCCGCGCCCTGAACCGTGCGCTGCTGGCACGCCAACTGTTGCTCGAACGATCGTCGCTGTCGGTCCCCGACGCCGTCGACCAGGTGGGTGGGTTGCAGACCCAGTACGCGCCGTCCGGCTACGTCGGCCTCTGGTCCCGTCTCGCCGGGTTCGAACGCGACGACCTGACCCAGGCGCTGGAGGAACGTGTGGTCGTCCAGGCGACACTGCTGCGGGTGACGATCCACGTCGTGTCGCGACGTGAGTACTGGGCGTACGCGCTCGGCGTCCGCGCCGCGCGACGGGAGCAATGGCGGCGAACGGTCGGGCGGACGACCGGGACAGGGGAGGACGACCTCGCCGCGGCCGCTGATCGGCTGCGGGTGGTGCTTGCCGACGGGCCTCGCGACGTGAAGGAGCTCGGCGACATCGCCACGGGTTTCGTCGGGACCCATGGGCTCTGGGTCGATCTCGTCCGGGTCCCGCCGGCGGGAACGTGGGAGCGCCGTCGTGCGGACCGGTTAGGCCTCGCCGAGGACTGGGTGGGCCCACCGGATACGACCGAGGAGGCCGGACGCACCCACCTCGTCCGTGCCTATCTCCGCGCGTTCGGACCCGGCGCGTGGGCTCACATCGCGGCATGGGCCGGTCTTTCGGTCACGGCCGTGAAAGCGTCGGCGACCGACCTCGAGCTCGTCCGTTATCGAGACGAGGCGGGGCGCGAGCTCGTCGACCTGCCCGGACAGCCGCTACCCGACGAAGACATGCCCGTGCCGGTGCGGTTCCTGCCGCACTGGGACGCCAACCTGCTCGTCCACGCTCGACGAACGGGGTTGCTGCCCGAGCCGTTCCGCCCGCGGATCTTCTCGACCAAGAACCCGTTCTCCGTTGGAACCTATCTTGTCGATGGCTCCGTCGCCGGCGCGTGGTCGCTGCGGGACGGTCGCATCGTCCTCGATCCCTTCATCGACGTCCCGTCCAAGGTGCAGCGCGAGATCGAACGCGAGCGAGAAGCGCTCGAAGCGTTCCACGCCTGATCGGCGGACGGGCGCCGCTGCCATACTCGGCGCATGCGCTTCACCACGACGCTCGACCCGGCCGGCAAGAACGCCGCTGGCTTCCGCGTCCCGCGTGAAGTGGTCGAGGCGCTCGGAAAGGGCAAGCGGCCGCCCGTCATCGTGACGATCAACGGCTACTCGTACCGCAACACGGTCGCGGTCTACGGCGACGAGTTCCTGATCGGTGTGGCACAGGAGCATCGCGGGCCGGCGGGTGTCACGCCCGGCGACACGATCGAGGTCGACCTGCAGCTCGATACGGCGCCACGCGAGGTCGAGGTGCCGGCCGATTTCGCGGCTGCGCTCGATGCGGCGCCCCAGGCGAAGCGGGCGTTCGAGGCGCTGTCGTACAGCAACAAGCGCCGCTACACGCTTTCGATCGAGGACGCGAAGTCGGCCGAGACCCGGCAGCGCCGCATCGAGAAGTCGGTCAGCCAGCTCCGCGACGAGGCGAGCTGACCGCGGCGAACCTCAGGCGGTCGCCGGCGCCGTCCGCATCATCCAGGAGTCGCGGGCGAGCACGATCGCGAGGAACAGGATCAGGAACCCGTTGACCGGGTGGAGCGCCGCCACCGCCGGCTGTGAATCGCGCATCACGACGAAGACCGACTGCAGGATGAACAGCACGAAGATGACCACGGCAAGGATCGCCGGGCGTCGTCCCATCCCACCGAGGAGACCGAGGACCAGCAGCGCGATCGTGAACAGGCTCAGGGTGTAGCCGAGGCTCCGGTGCGTGTCGAACATCGTCGGAGACTCGAAGACACCGCGTCCGGCGAGCCAGACCTGGGCGATGAGCCCGACGACGAATAGCACCGCGACGACGGTGTGCAACGTGCGTGCGATCGATCGCACCGACATAGCCCTCCCTCAGCGCCCCCCGGAGATACCTTGAGACTAGCCGGTGGGGGTCGACAGGAACAGGTGCCAGTACCCCCAGCCGTCCTCCTGGTCGAACGCCTCGTCGACGATCTCCAGCCCTTCGGCGGCGAGCCACTCGCGGACCTGATCGCGACCGGGGTAGAAGTGATAGCCGGCGGTGTCGCCCTCCACGATCTCGCCACGCACGGCCGGGAGCCCGAGCTCGCGGTTTCGGTCCCAGGCTTCGTCGATGTCGTTCTGTTCGACCTCTTCGACCGTCATGTACAGATACCCGCCCGGCTTCACGGCGCGTCGCAGGTTCCGTACGACGAGCGGCCAGTCCTCGGGCGGCACGTTCTCCATCGCGTCGACGGTCATCGCTCCATCGAACTCGGCCTCGAACGCCATCTCCTGCAGCCCGAGCCGCTCTACACGCTCGGCGAGGCCTCGCCGGCGCGCCTGGTCGAGCATGCCGGCCGATTGATCGATCCCGACGACGCGACGACCTGCATCCCGCACCCGTGCGAAGTACTGCCCGGTGCCGCAAGGCGCATCCAGCACGATCCCGTCGGGCGGGCAGCTTGCCAGGAGTCGGTCGATGAACGTCGTGTGGGAGGTCGTCGGGTAGGGCGAGTCGTCGTAGGTCGCCGCGTCAGCGTCGTAGTCCGCCATGACCGCCCCGCGCCGCTCGCGCAGCCAGGCCTCCCGGTCCATCAGGCCACTCTACGCGGGCACCGTCGCGTCGCGAGCACGTTCCGGCATTCCATGGCATCGTTGCGTCAGCAACCACCTGCCATGGGAGGAACCCTGAGATGACCGATGCTGCCGCCTGGGAAGACCAGCTGATCGCCGAGATGCGCGCGAATGGCGGGAAGGTCGACAGCGGCCCGCTCGCCGGGCATCCGCTCCTGATCCTGACAAGCAAGGGCGCCCGCAGCGGCGCCGATCGTCGATCGATCCTGACCTATCACCGCGACGGGGACGACTACGTCGTGGCCGGCACCGCTGGCGGGTCGAAGAAGGACCCGGCCTGGATCCACAACCTGAAGGCCGAGCCGAAGGTCGATCTCGAAGTCGACAACCAGCGGTCCGGAGCGACCACGACGATCGTCGAAAACGGCGCCGAGCGGGACCGACTGTGGGACGACCATGTTCGGGCGCTCCCGTGGTTCGCCGACTATCCGGCCCAGACCGGCCGGGTCATCCCGATGGTGAGGATCCGCCGCTCCGCCTGAGCGCACCCGCGCATCGTCGGCGCGGGGGGTTGACAAGAGCTCTCCATAACCATATGGTTATGGAGCGATGCCTGACAACCAACTCGACGCCGTCTTCGGCGCCCTTGCCGATCCCACCCGCCGCGCCATCCTTGCGCGTTTGGCGGAAGGGGATGCCTCGGTCCTCGAGCTGACGGCACCGTTCCAGGTCTCCCAGCCCGCCATCTCCAAGCACCTTCGCGTGCTCGAGTCGGCGGGCTTGATCTCGCGCAGCCGGAAGGCGACCACGCGTCTCAGCCATCTCGAGGCGGATCCCCTCAGGAAGGCGACGGAGTGGCTCGTCAGTTACCGCGAGTACTGGGAAGAGAGCCATGAGCGTCTGGACGCCCTGCTTGCGGCGCTCCAGGTCGACCGAAGCAAAGAGAGGAAACCCCGATGACCAAGACGCAGATCGATGCCCCGGCCGGCGTTCCCTTCATCGACATCACCCGCGAGTTCGACGCGCCACGCGACCTCGTCTACAAGGCGTATTCGGATCCCGAGCTCATCGTCCAGTGGCTCGGCCCACGGAAGTACACGATGACCCTCGATTCCTGGGACGTCCGCGACGGCGGGACGTGGCGGTACACGCACAGCGACGACCAGGGCAATGCCTACGGCTTCCACGGCGTGTTCCACGGCGAGCAATCGCCCGACGGGATGATCCAGACCTTCGAATTCGAGGGTTGGCCCGGCCACGTATCCCTCGAGTCGCTCGTCTTCGAGGAGCGCGACGGGAAGACGATCCTCCGGAACCACTCCGTCTACCAGTCGGTGGCGGACCGGGACGGGATGATCGAGTCAGGCATGGAAGCGGGGATGAACGAGGGCTTCGAGCGCCTCGAGGAACTCCTCGCGAAGCTCCGTCAGCCGGTCGCCTGACGATGGACTACAAGCTCGAGCTCGTGCCGATCCCGGTCGCCGATGTCGACCGGGCGAAGGCCTTCTACAGCGAGAAGGTCGGCTTCGCGATCGACGTCGACCACCAGCCGAACGAAGACTTCCGCATCGTCCAGCTGACGCCACCGGGATCGGGTTGCTCGATCATGGTCGGCAAAGGCGCGATCCGGACGGCACCGGGCTCGGTCCAGGGCCTGCAGCTCGTCGTGGAGGACATCGAAGCGGCACATGCGGAGCTGACGGCTCGCGGTCTCGACATCGGTCCGATCCGTCATTTCGAGAACGGGGAATGGATCGACGGGAAGGGCGGGCAGTGGAACTCCTTCGCCTTCTTCGATGACCCCGACGGCAACGGCTGGTCGCTCCAGGAGCGTGGGTGATGGCTGACCGGGCGCCGATCGAGACCAAGAACCTCGACGGGTACGGGAACGCGGCGTTGCCGTGGCGTCGGCCGAAAGCCCTCCTCGATGCGATCGATCCATCGGCGATGATCACCTGGTTCCTCGGTACGACGGGACCGGATGGTCGGCCACATGCCGCCGGTGTGGGGGCGCTGTGGGTCGACGGTGACCTGTACTTCACGAGTGGCGATGGCACCAAGAAGTCGAAGGACCTGACGGCCAACCCATTCGCCTCGATGGGCGTCAGCCTGGAGGGGATGGATCTCGTCTTCGAAGGCGCGGTCGAGCGAGTGACCGATCGCTCCACGCTCGAGTCGGTCGCCGCGGCATATGCGTCCGGTGGATGGCCGGCTCGCGTGGACGGTGACGCGTTCACGGCGCCGTTCAGCGCGCCAAGTGCCGGGCCAGCCCCTTGGAGTCTGTACCGGCTGGCGTTCGACCGCGTCATCGCCGTCGCCTCGGCTGAGCCGCACGGCGCTACCACCTGGCGGTTCGCCTAACACTCTTCCCGGCCTCCGGCCGGGAAGACATCGAACCTTCCGGCCCTTCGTCGCCGATCCGGTGGCGGAGGGCCTCCGCGCGTCCACTGCGTCCCGCGACCGTGCTGTGGCATGGTCCGCGCATGGCGTCCAGCATCACGGTCCGCAGTGCTACGACGGCGGAGCTGACGGCCGCTGACCTCCGGCAGATGCGCACGCTTCTCTGGGAGGCGTTCCCGAAGGGCGAGGATGGCTTCACCGAGGACGACTGGGAGCACGCGATGGGGGGCCGCCACTTCATGGCTGAGGTGGACGGGGCCATCGTGAGCCACGCCAGTGTCATCGAGCGCGAGATCCACGTCGGCGGTGCCCCGCTGCGCACCGGGTATGTCGAGGCGGTCGGGACGCGCCCTGAGCACGAGCGCCGGGGGTTCGGCAGCGCCGTCGTTCGCGCAGCAACCGATCACGTCCTGACGACGTATGACTTCGGTGTGCTCGGCACGGGCGAGCACGCCTTCTACGAGCGATTCGGCTGGCGCACCTGGCTGGGTCGCGCGTACGTCCGGATGCCTGACGGGCCCGAACGAACCCCGGACGAGGAGGGCTACATCATGGTCCTCCGAACCCCTTCGACACCCGAGCTGGACCCGGAAGCGTCGATCAGCTGCGACTGGCGGCCGGGCGATGTCTGGTAGCGATTGGGTCGCCGCCTCGGCGACGACGCTCGCCGACGACATCCGATCGGGGCGACGCTCGTCCGCCGAGGTCGTGACCGCCGTCCTGGAGCGGATCGATGCCGTCAACCCGCGCATCAACGCGGTCGTCCGCCGGATCGACGGCGTGCTCGACGCGGCGCGACGCGCAGACGAAGAGCGGGCGCGCGGGGGATCGACCGGGCCGCTCCACGGGCTGCCCTTCACGATCAAGGACTCGTTCGATACGGCCGGCATCGTCACGACGGCGGGCACGGTGGGCTGGCGCGATCGCGTCCCAGCGACCGATGCGACGGTCGTCGCCCGTCTTCGGGCTGCGGGGGCGATCCTCGTCGGGAAGACGAACACGCCCGAGTTCACGTGGTCGGACGAGACCGACAACGACGTCTTCGGCCGGACGTCGAATCCCTACGACGTTTCGCGCACGCCGGGCGGCAGCAGCGGCGGCTCGGCCGCGATCGTGGCGGCGGGAGCATCGCCATTCGATGTCGGCAGTGACACCGGCGACAGCATCCGCCAGCCGGCTCATGTCTGCGGCGTGGCCGGTATCAAGCCGACGACCGGTCGCGTACCGCGGACGGGCCATTCGCCAGACTTCCGGGGGCTCTTCCAGGCCTTCACGCAACTCGGTCCGATCGCCCGATACGTCGAGGATCTCGCGCTGATCCTCCCGATCATCGCAGGACCGGACGGCGTCGACCCGTTCGTCTATCCCGTCGCACTGGGCGATCCCTCGACGGTCCGGATCGGCGGTCTGCGCGTGGCGATGTTCACGGACAACGGTGTCCGCACGCCGACGCGGGCGACCGTCGATGCCGTGCGCGCGGCGGCGTCGGCGCTGGAGGCAGAAGGCGCGGATGTCCGGGAACGCCGGCCGCCACGGATGGATGAGGTCGCGGACGCGTGGCAGTCGTTGATCTCGGCCGATGGGCACGCCTGGCTGAGCCGCCTCATCACCGGGGCGGGAACGGTGGGGCACGGCTCCTACGACACGCGAGGTTGGGTCGAGTTCACCGACGGCCTGCCGGGGCCTGAGCTCACGGCGCTCGTGGAACAGGCGGACGGCGTCCGCTCACGGATGCTCCAGTGGATGCATGACGTGGACGTGATCGTGTGCCCGGCGATGCCGCAGCCGGCGATCCTCCACGGCGGGAGCAACGACCCGGCGTTCGGCGACAGCTATAGCGATGTGCACAACCTCACCGGGTTTCCCGCGGTCGTCGTTCGCGGTGGGACGTCGCCGGAGGGCTTGCCGATCGGCGTCCAGCTCGTCGCTGGGCCGTGGCGCGAGGACGTGGCACTGGCGGCAGCGCGCGTCGTGGAGGCGGCATCGGGAGGCTGGCGACCCCCGCCATCGACGGACGGGGCGTAGGCTGACGGTGTGTTCGAGTCGCTCGACTACGTGTACATGCCCAGCCGGGATGTCGCCGCCGACATGGCCTATTTCACCGATGTCCTCGATGCGCGACTGATCTTCGCGATCGACGGCATGGGAGCACGGGTCGCGATGCTGGAGCTGACCGATGGGCCCCCGCGGCTGCTGCTCGCCGATCACCTCGAGGGCGATCGACCGGTCCTCGTCTATCGCGTGGCCGATCTCGACGGAGTGTCGGACGAGCTGCGCGGTCGCGGCTGGGATGAGGGTCACGGGCTCGAGATCCCGCAAGGTCCGGTTCGTTCATTCGCCGGCCCGGGTGGACATCGTCTCGCGATCTATGAGCGGTCCCGGCCGGGTGTCGAGCAGTCCTTCGACGGTCGCCGCGACTTCTGATCAGACCGTGGTCAGGCGTCCCAGATCAGCGGCACTGTCCGTGGCTTTCGGAAGACGAGCCCGGTCGGCGGGGTCGCCCCGTCGGCGAGACGCAACCCTGGCCAGCGATCGACCGCCGCCTCGAGGGCCATCTGTGTCTCGAGGCGCGCGAGGTGGAGTCCGACGCAGGCGTGGGGACCCTGGGCGAAGGCCAGGTGCGATCGCGCCTCCTCGCGTCCGATGTCGAACCGGTCCGGGTCCGGGAACGTCGCAGGGTCACGGTTCGCCGCCGTGAGCGAGACGATCACGAGGTCACCTTGACGGATGTGCGCCCCACCGACCTCGACATCCTCGGTCGCGTAGCGATCCACGCGTCCCGCCGCAGGCTCGAGACGAAGCGATTCCTCGACAGCGTTCGCGATCAGCGTTCGGTCACGCCGGATCCCTTCGAGTGCGCCAGGCGTGGTGAGGACGTGCCAGAACAGCGACGTCGTCATCCCCTCGCTCGTCTCGATCCCGCCGAACATCATCACGGCCGCGTTCGACACGATCTCGGGGCGGGCAAGAGTCGCGGTGGCGTCGGCAAGGACACCGCCGCCGTGGTCGATCGTCGCGCCGACATGTCGATCGAGCGCCGCGACGGCCGCCGGCGCCCGTTCGCCGATCTCACCACCGGCCGACACTCGGTCGACGGCTCCGACGATCTCGTCGTACCAGCCGAGCACGACGGCCGGCTCCACATCGAGCAAGTCGAGTGCCGCGGCGACGACGCGGACGGCCAGCGGACCCGCCAGGTCTCGTCGGACCTCCGCGCCGCCGTGGGGCCGCAAGCCGTCGGCGAGTTCCAGCGCCTCCGCTCGGACGCGTTCGCCGAACCGCTCCATGACCTGTGGCCGGCGGAAGGCCGTCGCGAACGGATCGCGGTGACGGCGATGCTCCGCGCCGTCGAGCGAGAGCATGCTCGGGCCGACCACGCGTGCGGTCGAGAAGCGCGGATCGTCGACCGTGAAGCGCGTGGCATCGCGCATGACCTCGATGCACAGGTCACGCCGCGTCACGATCCAGCCATCGAGGGCAGGGATCCACGCCGCCGGCGTGCGCTCTCGAAGCCTCGCGA
>DATNFQ010000089.1:0-5208 GCA_035606295.1 Patescibacteria group bacterium | reverse complement strand
CCCGAGCAGCTGAAGGGCAAGAAGGTCGGGTCGTGGGGTTTCGGCAACGAGTCCGAGCTGTACGCCGGCCTCATCAAGGCAGGTCTCGATCCGGCCAATCCCGACGACGTGAGCATCGTCCAGCAGCAGTTCGACATGGTCGCCTTCGTCGCCGGTGAGATCGACGCGGCCCAGGCGATGATCTACAACGAGTACGCCCAGGTCCTCGAGACCAAGAACAAGGCGACCGGCGAGCTCTACAAGCCGGAAGACCTGAACGTCATCTCGTGGGAGCAGTACGGCACCTCGATGCTCCAGGACGCGATCTTCGCGTCCGAGGCGTGGCTTGCCCAGTCGGGCAACGAGGACACCGCGGTCAAGTTCCTGAAGGCCTCGTTCAAGGGCTGGATCTACTGCCGCGACAACCCGGAGCCGTGCGTCGACATCGTCCTGAAGTCCGACGCGAAGCTGCCCAAGGGCCACCAGACATGGCAGCTCAATGATGTGAACGGGATCATCTGGCCGGCCCCGAACGGGATCGGCATCACGGATGAGGCCGCGTTCAACCGGACCGTCGAAGTCGCGACGGCAGGCAAGATCCTGACCAAGCCGGTCGAGGGCAAGGCCTGGCGCAACGACCTCGCCGAGAAGGCGCTCGCCGAGCTGTCCGACATGGACACCAAGGGCGCGTCGTGGCAGAAGGCCACCGTGACCCTCACCGAGGGCGGCAAGTAACGGCCGTTCTCTCCCGAGCATCGTGCCGAGAGGCCGGCCGCCGCGGGCGGCCGGCCTCTCGTTTACGCACGGCCTCACTGCGCCTGGCCGCTGCGGGCGTCGTCGTCTCACTCCTGACCACTGCGTGCGGCGGGGGCACCCCGACGGCGTCGGCGACGAGCCCCGTCGCATCGCCCAGCGCGACCGCCCGACCCTCCGCCGGTGGGCCGCCGACACCAGCCCCGACCGACGATCAGAGCCTGACGCCGGTGCGCGTCCAACTGCGCTGGACGCTCGGCGCCGAGTTCGCGGGCTACGTCGCGGCGATCGAGCAGGGGTACTTCGAATCGGAAGGCCTCGACGTCACGCTCGTCGAGGGCGGGCCGGACGTCGCGCCGGAGGTCGCGGGTTCTGCGCTCGACGGACCCGAGTTCACGATCGCCTGGGTCCCGCGCGTGCTCGTCGCCCGGGCCGCGTCGACGACCGACCTCGTCGATATCGGCCAGGTCTTCCATCGATCATCGACGCTCACGATGGCGTTTCGTGACCAGGCGGTGACCGAGCCGGTCGACTTCAAGGGCAAGAAGGTCGGCGTCCTCCCGGGCGGAGATCGGCTCGAGGTCACGACGGCGGTGTCGAATGCCGGCGTGGACCTGGAACGCGATACCCAGCTCGTCGATCTCGGCTCGGGTGTCGACCCATTGCTGACCGGCGCGGTCGATGTCGCCCAGGTCACGATCAACGACACGTACGCCCGGGTGCTCGAGGCCACCGACAGGCGGACCGGGAAGCCCTACGAGGTCACGGATTTCGATGTCATCAACTTCGCTGACGAAGGCACGGCGATGCTGCAGGACGCGGTGTTCGCCCGTGCCTCCTGGCTCTCCGGACAAGGGCACGAGGCGACCGCGATCGCGTTCCTGAAGGCGTCGGCCCTCGGCTGGGTGTACTGCCGCGACCATCCCTCGGACTGCGTCGACTCGGTGATCGCCGCTGGAGAGACCATCGGTGCCGAGCCTGGAGCGAGCTCGTCGCCGCCACCGGCCCCGCCGTCTCCGTCGGGCAGCCCCGAGACGCGCCTTCACCACGGCCACGAGACGTGGAGCATGAACGAGGTGAACCCGCTGGTCTGGCCGTCGCCGTTGGGCCTGGGCGTGATGGCGCCCGACGAGTGGCAGCACACGGTCTCAGTCCTGATGGCAGCTGGTGCGATCCCTGCCCAGCCGAGCGACTCGGCATATCGGACCGACCTGATGGAGACGGCACTCGAGGGGCTCGGCAGCGACCTTGACACGAAGGGCGACGCATTCGTGAAGGGCACGGTCGAGATCGAGCCCGAAGGCGGGTAGGCGGGCAGGTCGCTCGTCGCCGCCGCGACGGTCATCGGTCCACGCCGCCGCGCTACCATCCGGGGCGTGACCCAGCCCGAGACGATCGAACGGACCGACACGCTCCACGTGTCGACGCACCCGGCGGTCCTCCACAAGCTCGGTGTCCTGCGCGATCAGGCCACCGAGCCGAAGAAGTTCCGCGAAGTGGTCCGCGAGCTCTCGTGGCTGCTGGGCTATGAGGCGCTGCAGGACGCGAAGACGCGCCCGCTCGACATCACGACACCGATGGAGCCGATGGTCGCAAGCGAGCTCAGCGAGCGGATCGGTCTGATCCCCATCCTGCGAGCGGGCCTCGGCATGGTCGACGCGATGCTCGAGCTGATGCCGACCGCACAGGTGTGGCACCTCGGCCTGTTCCGAGATGAGCGGACGCTCCGCCCGGTCGAGTACTACAACAAGCTGCCCGACTCGGCGACTGTGGATCTGTGCCTGATCCTCGATCCGATGCTCGCGACGGGCGGCAGCGCGACGGCGGCCATCGATGTGCTGAAGCGTTGGGGTGCGGTGACGCCGGTCCGCATCAAGCTCGTGAACCTGATCGCCGCACCGGAAGGTGTCGCGGCCGTCCAGGCGGCCCACCCCGACGTGCATATCCACACGGCGTCGCTCGATCGAGGGCTGAACGAGAAGGGCTACATCATGCCGGGCCTCGGTGACGCCGGGGACCGCCAGTTCGGGACGGGCGGCCAGGGCTGACGGTCGCGCGGGCATGTGGGGAGCGGGCCGGGGCTCCTAACGCCAGATCTCCGTCGTTGGCTCGCGCGGTGAGCATCTGACAAGAACGTCGGCGTAGCGACGATCATTCCGGTGCCCCCGAGCACCGATCCGCCGAACCGAGGCGCATCATCGGCACGTGGACGTCGGGGACTACCTCCTCTCGCTGAACCTCCCGTTCGCGATGCTCGTCGGGGGTGTCCTGATCGTGGTCGGGCTCGTCCTGCTGCGATTCCTGATGGCGACCACCTCCGAGGTCGGCCGCATGGTCCCAGGGGCCGGCAGCGCCGCCGGTCGCGCCCTCGACGCGCGCGACATCCCGCCAGAGAGCTGGGTGTGCACCGTGTGCCGATCAGTGAACACGCCGCATGCGACGCACTGCTATCGCGGTTGCGGGCCACGGGAACAGCTCGCCGAGCCGCTGCCACAGGACCGCTCGATCCTGGCCGACCGCCAGAACGGGAAGCGCGTCCTCTAGCGCTTCACCGTCAGGGTCGCCTGATCGTGATCTTCGAGCCGACCTTCGAGAACGTCAGGTCGACGTCGTACTCGATGCGCTGGAGCTGACCCGAGCCCTCGCCGACCCGCGATCTGCCCCACAGCTTCCAGGTCCCGGATCGTGGGCGGCCCGCATCGTCGATCACGACGTCGAGCTCGGTGTCGTCGACCTGTTCTTTCTGTGACATGCCAGGGATCGTGTTCGGGTGGATCAGCAGCGCACCGGGGATGGCGACCTTGTGCAGGGTGTTGCCTGTGACGCGAACGGCGCCCAGGTACTTCACGTCACTTGGTGCCTTGACGTTCTTGAATAGCACGTAGGACTGACTGTCGCCGAAGTTCTTGATCGTCCGCCACGCGGCTGCGCCGGACTTGACGTAGCCGTGCCCGTTGACGCCACGGACCTGGACGCGGACCTTGCCCACACCGGAATAGTCATGGCTGAAGTCGTACGTGAACGAGCTCTGGAAGTTCTCACCCGAGACATCCAGTGCGCCGATGATCGGCAGCAGGTTGATCGACGCTCGGACGGAGCCGTCGAATGCCACGTGATACGTCAGTTTGCCGCTCGTGACGCGTTCGACGAACGCGTCGATCGCCGCGACGAAGGCACGTGGCGATGCGGAGGGCTTGGCCGACGACTCGGCTGCCGGCGACGACGACGTGGCGGGTACGGCGGGGCTGGTCGCACTCGGTGCAGGAAGGCAGCCACCGGCCATCGTGGCGGCAAGCATGGCGGCCCCGACCGCGAGCATCCGCGGCACGCGATGCGTTGACATCGCGGGAGACGGTACCAGTCGCGCACGAAACGGTCCGCGGCGCGTACGGACCACCGACCCCCGGGACCATCGACCCCTGCGACGTCCGTTAGGCGACACGCCGCGGTGACCCGTGCGCGGTATGCTCGGACACGTGACCCTTGCCGCGGAGCGCGCGACCCGGACCGGGCGGGCACGGACCCGTAACCGAACGCGACCGGACACGCCCGTCCTCGTCCGTCACGTTCGGAATGGCATCGAAGAGAGTCTCCATCGAGGCGACATCGTCGAGGCCGACGCGACCGGCCGGCTGATCCGTTCCGTTGGTGATCCCGACCGCGTCGTGACCCTGCGCTCGACCGTCAAGGCGTTCGGGGTCGTGGCGTTGATCGAGGCCGGCGGGATCGAGGCGTTCGATCTCGAGCCGCCCGAGATCGCGATCATGGCGAGCTCGCATTCCGGCGAGGACTTCCACGTCCGAACGCTCCAGGGCATGTTCCGGCGGGCCGGGGTCAGCCAGACGCTGCTGGCCTGCGGCAGCGAGGGGATGCCACTCGACGCGCTGACCGCGGCGCGCCTGGCCCGCGACGGCGAGAAGCCGGGTCCGATCCGCCACATGTGCTCGGGGCAGCACGCCGTCTCGTTGCTGCTGTCCCGGCTGAAGGGCTGGGACCTCGAGACCTACTGGCAGCGCGACCACCCTTCGCAGATCGCCTATCGATCGGCCGTCGCCCGCGCTTACGGCACGTCGCCCGATCGACTCCAGACCGCGCTCGACGGCTGCGGCGTCGAGACGTACGCGTTCCCGTTGCGCGAGGTCGCCCAGGCGTACGCGTTCCTCGCCGAACCGTCCGCGCTACCCGCCCGTGACTCGCGTCGATCGATCGCGCCGGCGTTGACCATCGTCCGGGACGCGATGGTCGCCCACCCGGAGATGATCGGCGGTCGCCACGACCGGCTCGATACCTCGGTGATGAAGGCCGCGGAGGACCGCCTCATCAGCAAGGCCGGCATGGAGGCGCTCCGCGCGATCGCGATCCTGCGCGGGCCGCGATCGGGCACGCTGTACGACTCTCCGTCGGGCCTCGCCATCAAGATCGAGGACGGCGACGGCTACGATCGGGGGACCTGGGCCGCGTCGGTCGAGGCGCTCC
>DATNFQ010000088.1:0-4197 GCA_035606295.1 Patescibacteria group bacterium | reverse complement strand
GCTTCCCGCTGGTCACTCATCCGCGCGATCCCAAGACGTTCTGGGTGATCCCGTTGACCGAACCCGATGAAGGCCGGTTCATGCCGGAGGCGAGCGCGGCGGTCTGGCGCACGACCGACCGTGGCGACACGTTCACTCGAGGCGACCGGGGCCTGCCCCAGGACGACGCGTACCTGAGCGTGCTCCGCGAAGCGATGGCCCGGGACACGCTCGATCCCGTCGGCATCACATTCGGCACGAAGACCGGCCAGCTGTGGCACAGCTCCGACGAGGGCGGGTCGTGGCAGCTCGTGACGGGCAACCTGCCGGAGATCTGGGCGGTCGAGGCCGTCGTTCGGGACTAGCCGTTCCGTGGCGACCGTCGTGCTGCCGCGCTCGTTGCTCACGTTGTTCCCCGGCGTCGAGCGTCGACACGAGATCGACGGGGCGAACGTCGACGAGATCCTCAGCGGGCTCGACGCCGCCGCACCCGGGATGCGTGACCGGCTCGTCGAGGAAGGACCGCGTCTGCGGCGGCATATCAACGTGTTCGTGGACGGTCAGCCGGCGGACCTGACGACCCTCGTGGCGGACGGCGCCACGGTCCATGTCATCCCGGCGGTATCGGGCGGGACCGACTGAGGGTCACGGCTCCTCGAACGGGGCCAGGACGTCGAATGCCTCGGTCCGCTCGGCCACGGCATCACCACCGATCGCCCACGGCGACGCATCGCGACTCCGACCGACGGATCGCGGCGGGTCGCCGACGACAGCTCGCCAGCCGAGATCCGAGAGTCGCTCGAGGGTCGTCATCGCGGCGCTGAGCATCGCGGTCGCGTGGTCACGGGCGATGCCATGCAAGGCGCGTCGCTGCGAGACCGAAGCGAGCTCTGCGGCAGTTCGCGCAGCGGCGCGAGCGTCCGTCGCGGCTGCGGGCATCTCGGGCCGCCGGGTCCGCATGAGGAGCGCCGTCGAGCCGGTGCGGGCGAGCGCGTTCGACACGACGTAGGGCCACGCCGCGCCCGTCTTCGGAGCGGCGTCGAGGGGTTCGTCGAACCTGATCATCTGGTCGGGGAAGAGCGATCGGCGGACATCGACCTCCGCCAGGATCCGCGCCAGCGCCGACGGCTCATCGGCGAGCCACGCGGGGTACGCCCCGACGACGATGCGCTCCGCGGCGATCCCATCCGCGCGCGCGAGTGACACCCCGAGGAGCTGGAGCGCGAGCGCACGTCCCGAGCGGGTCGCCGGATCCGAGGGAACGCCCGAGGCGAGGTCCGGCGCGACGACGAGCGGCCCAGGGCCGATCGAGATGAACGTATCGGCACGCTTGTGGAACCGCCGCGCGAACGCGTGATCGGCGAGAGAGCGATCCGGGTCGACCCCGCCGACGACGATCTCGGCGACCGGGTCGGCCTCGACCAGATCGACGCGCTCGAAGGCGGCGACGACTGCGCCCTCCGGGACGCCCAATGGGGGAATGGCCGTCCCGAGACGCACGTAGCCGCGCCGTTGGGCGGCCACGCCATCGGCGGCGCGCCGCAGACGCGCCAATGCACGCTGGCTGCCGGACGGCGCCGGGTCTTCATCGATGTCCTCGCGGCGGCGCGCGCCGGTCCGATCTCCAGGCCGCCACACGGGGGCTGCCACACCGGCCGATTCCATGCGGTCAGCGAGCTCGCGCCCGATCGGCACCTCGACACGTAGCAGGTCGTAGCCGGCCGATGCCAGGGCGGCTGCCTCGTCGAGCGCCTCGTCCACCTCGGGTTCGGCGAGCGTGGTCCCGATCCAAGGCCGCTGGGCCTCGCCGAGCAGGTCCACCAGTTCGCGCCGGGCCACCCGGTCGGCATCGATCCGTTCGACCGCAGCGCCGACCATCCGACGCGAATCGGCGACCGCGGCATCCCGGCGATCCGGCTCGCGCAGGAGCTCCGCCTCGAGCGCCAGGTCGATCGCGCCCGAGGCGACGTCAAGGGCGAGCTGTTGCGGGTCGAGGTCGTACTCGCTCATCGCGATCGTGAACGGCAGCGCGATGCCGCCGCCCAGCCCGTCGCGGGCGCTCGTGAGCCAGCGGTCGACGGCGGCCCCGGCCAGCGGCCGGCCCGATCGGTCGAGTCCCGTCACCCCGAACAGTCGGAGGATCGCCCGCTCCTGACCGAGCGTGGTCGATGCGCGCGCTCGCGCGCCCCACGCCCCCGCGAGCGTCTCGGCCCGTTCGGCGAGGCGCTCGATCGAGCGGTCAGTCACTCGCAGGCTCCATCAGCCGGATCATCGCGAGGAAGCCGCGATACGCCATGACCGGGTCGTCATGGACGAACCGGACGGTCCGGTCGCCGATCCGCTCGGCCCCCGGCATCATGGCGGCGTGGTCGGCGATCACGCCCTTCGGGACGTCGATCTCGATCGACACGGGTGGCCCGACACGGAGCGTCTGCAGGTCGCCCGCCGCCGCCTTGCGCACCGCTCGTTCGGCGCCGGCGCGGACGCGATCGCGAGCGACGGTCGGGTGGACCGAGACCGCGCTGCGCCCGCCGTCCACGGTCTTGACCACCACCCGCTCCGCCCAGGGCAGCCAGCCTTCGACTTCGCCCGCGAGCCCGTCGTCACCGGCGACCATCCCGACCGGGATGCCCCACGCGCCGAGCGCGAGAGCGTTCATGCCGTACTCGCCGGTGGGCCGGCCATCGAGGCGTGTCTCGACCGGCGTTCCGGAGTAGGTGTGGGCGATCGTCCCGTTCGGATGTCCGGCCCGGGTGTGGTACCCGACGAACAGGGCGACATCGAACACGGGCGAGCCATCGTCGCCCGGCTGAGCCCCGGCGACCATCGACCACGCCTTCTGCCCCTGGAGGACGCGGGCGCTCGGGTGGAGATCGGCCGGCAGGAGGTTGTACATGTTCCAGTGGCTGTCGTTGACCAGGATGTCGGTCGCACCGGCCGCCAGTGCGCCCTCGATCGCGGCGTTCGTCTCGCCGACCATCAGATCGACCGAGACCGGGTAGCGTCGGTCGGTGGGGTCGGTCGGCTCCGGATGACCGATGCCTGCGATCCCTTCCATGTCGACGCTGATGTAGACCCTCACCCTCGCTCCTCCGGTTCACTCGACGGCCCCGTCCGGGCCGGTTCGCCGATCCACACGTGACCGTCCTCGAACCGTTCGGCCTTCCAGATCGGCGCACGCGCCTTCGTCTCGTCGATCGCGTAGCGTGCGGCTTCGAAGGCGGCGTCGCGATGTGGGCTGACAGCGACGATCGCGACGGACACCTCGCCGAGCGGCACCTCGCCGGTCCGATGCACGATCGCGATCCGCTCGACCCCGAACCGCGTCGCGATCTCCTCGGCGATCGCACCGAGGATGTCGAGCGCCATGCCCTCGTGCGCCTCGTATTCGAGCGCCTCCACCGACCGTCCGGCATGGCGAGCGGCTTCCGCCTCCTGTCCGGGCGCGGGCGTGCCCGGGGAGTCGCGCGTCCGGCCGAGGAACCCGACGACAGCGCCATCCTCGGGCGTCGCGAGGCGCTCGGCAAGCTCGACGAGGATCGCGTCGCCGAAGGGCTCGGAGCGGATCTCGAGGATGTGCTGGGCGCTCGCCGCTCCCCCCGACACCGGCGGGATCATCGCGACCTCATCGCTGTCGGAGAGGGGCGTCGTCTCGTCCGCGTAGGAACCGTTGCGCGCGAACCGCACCGACGCGCGCCCCGGCGCGAGGGCAGGGTGGAGCTCGACGAGGCCGTTCCACGCATCGGCGACCGTGGCACCGTCCGGCAGCTCGAGCGCGACCTCGCGTGTACCGGCGAGCTCACGCTGGATCGCGAACAGACGGACCCGGACACGCACCTTCGCGATCGACGCTCAACCGCGCCACGTGGCGACGAGCAGTCCATCGCCGACGGGCAGGATCGTCGAGGTGAAGCGCGGATCGCCGAGCACCCGCCGATCGAAGGCGGCCAAGGCCTCGGTGTTGCGACCCTCATCGCCGACCGGTGTCGCGCCCGAGACGCGACCGCTCCACAGGACGTTGTCGGCGAGGACGAGGGCATCGGGCGCGAGCCGGCCCGCGGTCAGGGCATCGAGATAGGCGCCGTACTCGGGCTTGAGCGCGTCGATGAAGGCGAGGTCGAACGGGCCGGCGAGCGCCGGATCGGATCGCTCGAACGCCTCGAGTGCCTTGGCCGTCACGACCGTGATGCGCTCATCGGGGATCCCGGCCTGACGCCA
>DATNFQ010000087.1:0-10783 GCA_035606295.1 Patescibacteria group bacterium | reverse complement strand
GATCCGCCTCGAGCCCCGCATGACCGTCGGCCGCTGGGCGTCGCCGATCGCGACGATCCTCGCCCTCGTCGTTGCGCTGGTGATCAGCGGCGCCGTGATCGCGTTCGTCGGTGGCGACCCGATCCGCTCCTACGCCCACATCGTCAACGCCGCCTTCGGCAGCATCGGCGTGCTGTCCGACACGCTCGTCAAGGCCACGCCGCTGCTGCTGACCGGCCTCGCCTGCACGCTGGCGTTCCGGATGCGGCTCTGGAACATCGGCGCGGAGGGCCAGCTCCTGCTGGGCGCCTGGGGCGCGAGCGCGGTGGTGCTGTTCCCGCTGCTGCCGGCCGGGACGCCCGGCATCATCCTGATCCCGGCGATGGTGCTGGCCGGCGCGCTGGCGGGCGCCGCCTGGGGCCTGATCCCGGGCGTGCTGAAGGCACTGCTCGGCGTGAACGAGATCATCGTCACGCTGATGCTCAACTACGTCGCGCTGCTCTGGATCCAGTTCTGGGTGTTCGGGGCGTGGAGCGAGGGGGGCTTCCAGCAATCCGCGACCTTCCCGCGTGAGGCGTTCCTGCCGCGCCTGACCGACTTCGCCGACGCGGTCCCGGCCCTCGGCGGCCTCACCGTCCATCTCGGCTTCCTGTTCGGGCTGGCCGCCGCGGCGATCGTCTGGCTCGTCCTCGAGCGGTCGCGCTGGGGCTACGAGATCCGGCTCGTCGGCGATAGCCCCGAGGCCGCGCGCTACGCGGGCATCGACATCAAGGGGTTGATCATCGTCGTGTTCGCGGCGTCGGGCGCGCTCGCCGGTCTCGCCGGGATGAGCGAGGTCGCGGGCTCCGTCCACCGGCTCCAGGACCGCTTCTCGCCGGGCTACGGCTACACCGCGATCATCATCGCCTACCTCGCCCGGTTCGATCCGCTCAAGGTCATCGTCGCCTCGATCCTCTTCGGGGCGCTGATCCTGGCCGGCCGCGAGATCCAGCCGTCGGGCGTCCCGGCGATGATCCAGGGCGTCATCCTGTTCTGCCTGATCGTCGCGGACGTGTTCACCCGCTACCGCGTCCGCGTCGAGCGGATCAGGCCGGCGGCCGCCTGACCGATGGACTGGACGCTCCTCCTCGCGGCGTGCATCGCGACCGGGACCGTGCTGCTCTTCGCGGCGGTCGGCGAGATCTTCGCGGAGCGGTCCGGCATCCTGAACCTCGGCGTCGAGGGGATGATGCTGATCGGGGCTGTCGCCGGCTTCTCGACTGCCGTCTCGACCGGCAACGCCTGGCTCGGGCTTGCGATGGCGATGCTCGCCGGCGGGCTGATCAGCCTCGTCCACGCGGTCGTGACGATCCACCTCCGGGCCGACCAGGTCGTCTCGGGCCTCGCGCTGACGTTCCTCGGTTCAGGCCTGGCCCGCGTTCTCGGCGATGGGCTATCGAAGGCGGGCGCGATCGAAACGCTGCCGCGGATCACGATCCCGGTTCTATCGCAGATCCCATTGCTCGGCCCGATCCTGTTCCGGGACCAGAGCATCATGACCTACATCGGGTTCGTGCTCGTTCCCGTGGCGTGGTACTGGATCGACCGCACACGCCCCGGTCTCAACCTCCGGGCCGTCGGCGAACGACCCGCGGCGGCCGACGCCCAGGGCATCGATGTCATCCGCGTCCGGTACGCCTACGTGCTGGTCGGAGGGCTTCTGGCCGGCCTCGCCGGAGCGACCATCACCCTGGCGATCTCGCCGGGCTGGTTCGGCGATCAGACCGTCGCGGGACGTGGCTGGATCGCGGTCGGGCTGGTGATCTTCGCCCAGTGGAGTCCGATCCGTGCCGCGATCGGCGCCTATCTGTTCGGCGCGATCTTCCGCTTCATCATCGACCTGCAGGGCGTCAAGACGATCTTCGGCTTCGACAACCCGTTCCAGGCCGGGCGCTCTGCGACGTTCTTCCTCGAGATGCTGCCGTACCTGTTCGTCGTGGTGGTCGTGATCATCGGCTCACGCGAGGCACTCCGCCGACGGGTCGGCGCGCCAGCCGCGCTCGGGATCCCGTACGTGCGAGGCGAGCGCGGGGCGTAGCCCCGGAGCGTCTTACTCGTCCTCGGATGACTCGAGCCCGAGCAGCTCCATCTGGACGTACTCGGAGGTGTCGAACTCGAGCTGGCGCGGCGCGAACGGCGAGGTGCTCTCGGCGTCGGCGCCGATCGGCGCGAACTCGACGATGACGCGCTCGTCGCCTTGGACCAACGTGTAGACCAGCAGCTGGTCCGGCCGTGTCTCGAATTCGAGATGCTCGAACGAATCGATGTTCAGTGTGATCGCCAGCGGCGTGAAGTAGGTCGACGTCTCGGGCGCGTCGGTGACGATCCGTTCCACCCAGCCCGTGCCATGCGCGACGACGTCGCGGCCCCGCATGTAGCGGTAGGAGATCGTCTGCTTCAGCAACGGCTTGAGCAGGTGGAGCATATCCGTCGGAGAGGCGACGACCCCCTGGTTCACGAAGAACTTGGCGGGCGGCGACGTCGACACGTTCGTCTCCTGCGGTCGATGGCTGGGGGCGCCTCGGGAGGACGGGGCGATGGTACCGCAGCAGCCCGGGCGCGGGAACGCCTGTCACCCCGGTCGAGGGGGCGTCACGCCGGAGGGCCACGATGGCGCCGCGTATCATCCCGGCCATGTTGCTGGCCCTCGATATCGGCAATACGAACATCACCGCCGGGCTGCTGCGAAACGGCGCCCTGATCGCGACGCGGCGCGCAGCGACCGCACCACGCGCGACCTCCGATGAACTGGAGGTGCTGCTCGATGAGCTCCTCCATCTGGACGGCGCCTCGTTCGGTGACGTCGACGCGATCTCGTGCGCGTCGGTCGTCCCGGCGCTCACCGCCCATGTCGAGACGATCGCCGCTCGCCGCGAGCGGCCACTGACCCTGGCACTCGCCGGAACGGTCCCGCTGGCGATCCGTACCGAGCGGCCGGGCGAGGTCGGCGCCGACCGGCTGGTCAACGCGCTTGCCGCCGGACGGCTCTACGGCACACCGGCCGTCGTCGTCGACTTCGGGACAGCCACGACCTTCGACTGCGTGGCCGCTGACGGCGCGTACGTCGGTGGGGCCATCGCGCCGGGGCTCGAGCTCGGGCTCGAGGCGCTCGCGGCACGGACCGCCAAGTTGCCCCGGATCGAGCTTCGGGCGCCGGACCGCGCGATCGGCCGTGACACCGTGAGTGCCATGCAGGCCGGGACGGTCTTCGGGTATCAGGCACTCGTCGCCGGCCTGCTCACGCGGATCCGACGGGAGCTGGCCGATCAGGCCGGGACCGGCATCGAAGACGTCCGCGCCATCCTTACCGGCGGGCTGTCCGCCGCACCGTGGGCGCGCGACCTCGAGGGCATCGACGCGATCGACCCGCACCTGACCCTCAAGGGTCTCGCGATCCTCCACGCGGAGGTGGCCGGTGGCGAGCCGCTGGAGCTCGGGCTGCCGTGACCGGTCGTCTCGAGGGGCGGCTGATCGGGCTCGGCGTCACGGGCTCGATCGCGGCATACAAGGCCGTCGAGCTGCTCCGCCTGCTTCGCGCTGAGGGCGCCGACGTGGTCGCGATGCTGACACCGGCCGCGACCGCGTTCGTGGGGCCGCTGACGTTCCAGGCCCTGTCCAGGCACGCCGTCGAGACCGACGTCCTTGCCCTACTCCCCGACGGTCGCATCGGCCATATCGTCGTCGCCGACACGGTGGACGCGATCGTCGTCGCCCCGGCGACCGCGCACTGGCTGAGCGCGATGGCGAGCGGGCTGTCCGGGGACGTGGTGACGGCCACGGCACTCGCGTCCAGTGCGCCGGTGGTCGTCGCCCCCGCGATGGACGGCGACATGTGGACGCACCCGGCGACGCGAGACAACGTCGCCCGCCTGCGTGACGCCTTCGGCTACACCATCGTCGAGCCTGCGGCGGGCGAGCTCGCGTCCGGTCAGTCCGGCATGGGACGACTCGCGGAGCTGCCGGCCATCGTCGACGCGGTCGTCGGGGCGATCGGCTCGCGGCCGGTCCGCGCCGCCGACGCCACCGCGCGCCCACCCATGGTCGAACCCGTCCGCGAGGCGGACCTCACCGGCCGTCACATCGTGGTCAGCGCCGGCGGGACGCGCGAACCCATCGACCCCGTCCGGTTCATCGGGAACCGTTCGACCGGGAAGATGGGCGTCGCGATCGCCGAAGCGGCGCTCGCCCGTGGGGCGCGCGTGACGCTGGTCGCCGCGAACCTTGACGTCGCTCCCCCATCGGGCGCGTCGACCGTCGTGGTCGAGTCGGCCGCGGAGATGCGCGCGGCGCTCCACAAGCTCACCCACGCCGATGACGGACGCGCCGGCTTCGACGCACTCGTCATGGCTGCCGCCGTCAGCGACTTCCGGCCGTCGACCACCGCCGACCGAAAGCTGGAGCGCGGCGGTTCACTGACCCTGGAACTGGAAGCGACCCCCGACATCCTTGCCCAGATCGCGCGGATCGCCCGCGGCACGGATCGCGAGGGTGGCGTGACCTACGAGCCGATGTCCCCGTCACCGTTCCTGGTCGGGTTTGCTGCGGAGACCGGATCGCTGGATCGCGCCGCCGACAAGCTGCGGCGCAAGTCGCTGGATCTCCTGGTCGCGAATGATGTTTCGGAACCCGGCTCAGGCTTCGGGACCGACACCAACCGGGTGACGATCCTCGACGCCGCCGGAGGTCGCGCTGAGCTGGCGCTGATGTCCAAGCGAGCGGTCGCGGACGAGATCCTGGACCGGGTCGCTCGCGCGCTGGACGACCGTGACGCCGCAGCGCAGACTGGCTGAATGAGCGTCGCCACCGACTCCCCTCGCCGACTCACGGTCGCCGATATCGCGAAGCGCTACGCCGATGGCGAGCGGCTGGCGATGCTGACCGCCTACGACTATCCGACGGCGCAGATCCTCGACGAGGCTGGGATCCCCATGCTCCTCGTCGGCGACTCGCTCGGACAGGTGCTGCTGGGCTATGAGTCGACGGTCCGCGTGACGATGACCGAGATGCTTCACCACACCAAGGCGGTCGTTCGCGGTTCGCGGCAAGCGCTCGTGATCGGCGACATGCCGTTCCTGAGCTACGCATCGGTGGACGAGGCGCTCGAAAACGCCGGTCGTTTCCTGCAGGAGGCCGGCGCCCAGGCGGTCAAGGTCGAAGGCGGCGTGCGCTCGGCGCGGATCATCGAGGCGCTCGTGAAGGCCGGCATCCCCGTCCAGGGTCACATCGGTTGGACACCGCAGGCGCAGCACGGGCTCGGTGGCAAGGTCAAGGTCCAGGGCAAGGATCGCTCGCAGGCGCGCTCCCTTTTGGCGGACGCCCTTGCCGTCCAGGAAGCCGGGGCCTTTTCGATCGTCCTCGAGCTGATGCCGGCACAGCTCGCGGGCGCAGTCACCGACCGGCTGCGGATCCCGACGATCGGCATCGGGGCAGGTCCGCTGTGCAGCGGCCAGGTCCAGGTCGTGACAGACCTGCTCGGCCTGGGTGACTTCGTGCCGCGGCACGCGCGGCCGTACGCCAACCTGCGCGAGACCATCGGCGACGCCGCGCGCGCATACGCGGCGGACGTGAACGCCGGCACGTTCCCTGGCGACAAGGAAACGGTCCGGATGGACGACGCCGTGCTCGACGAGGCGTTGGGGCGCGGCGCGTCCGATCGAGCCGCGACAGAGATGCCATTGGCCGGCATCCCGCTCGACCGCGACCTCTAGGACTCCCGCGGTGGCGCAGCCGCAGCCCGCTGCCTCGACGCGCGTCGTTCGCACGAGGGCTGAGCTGCGCGAGGCGCTGTCGAACGTCGCACGACCGCTCGGGCTCGTGACCACGATGGGCTGGTTGCACGACGGTCACCGCGCGCTGATGCGTCGAGCACGAGACGACAACGCCACGACGGTCGCGACGATCTTCGTCAACCCGCGGCAGTTCAATGAAGCGTCGGACTACACCCAGTACCCGCGCAACGAGGCCCGCGACATCGCGATCTGCGCGTCTGAGGGTGTCGACATCGTCTTCGCCCCGCCCGTCGAGCAGATCTACCTGCCCGGGTTCGATACGACCGTGTCGGTCGGGGCGGTCGCCAGACCGCTCGAGGGCGCGGCCCGTCCGGGACACTTCGATGGCGTCGCCACGGTCGTGGCCGTCCTCTTCGATCTCGTGGGCGCCGATCGCGCGTACTTCGGCCAGAAGGACGCGCAACAGGTCATGGTCATCCGCCAGATGGCGCGCGATCTCGCGATCGGGACCGAGGTCGTGACGTGCCCGACCGTGCGCGAAGCCGACGGGCTCGCCCTGTCCTCGCGCAATGTCCACCTCTCCCCCGAGCAGCGGGCCGCGGCCGGGATCCTGCGCCGTGCGCTCGTCACCGCGCGCGATGCATGGGATAGCGGCGAACGATCTGCGGATGCGCTTCGCTCAGGGATGCGGGACGTGCTCGCGACCGAACCGCTGGCCGACGTCGAGTACGTGTCGGTCGCCGACGGCGTGACGCTCGAAGAGCTCGAGGCCGTCGATCGGCCGGCCCTTGTATCGATGGCCGTGCGCTTCGGCGATACTCGGCTGATCGACAATGAGATCCTCGACACCGACTCCGAGCCGGATCCGGGAACCGAGGTGCGACCACAGGTGTACGGAGGCTGACAGCCACCACTCCGAGGTCACGATGATGTCGCGTCGAACCGCCACGCTCAGCCCCCTGCTCGGCCTCGTCGCCGTGCTCACCCTCGCGCTCCCGGTCATGGCGAAGACCGGCGCGGAAGCCAAGCTCGATACGACGCTGCATCGCGATGCGACGCCTGGCTCGACCATCGCCGTCGCCTGGTCGCTCTTCCAGGTCGTCGATGACAAGGAATCGCCGTTCTCGGCCTCGGGTGTGTACATGCGGCTGAAGGGCGCCGACGGCAAGAGCGCCACCGAGGTCCTCGGCACCGAGTCGCCCGTCGGTTCAGGCCACTACACGGCCACCATCCAGGTCCCGGACAGTGGGATCGCCGAGGTGGAGGTCGGCTTGCGAGGCGAGCAGTGCACCGCGACCGAGGGCTGCTCAAGGTCCGACATCATCTTCCCGCTGAACGACGACAAGCTGGTCACGGGCTCCGCAGCAGTGGCGAAGCCCGCACCGAAGCCCGTGGCGCCGGTCGCCTCGGCGGCGCCTGTCGCGACGTCCGTACCTGCGCCGGCCGCGGCCCTATCGACGACGTCGTCGGCCTCGGCGACGTCGCAGCTCACGCCGCTGGTCGGGATCGGGGTCGCCATCGCGATCGTGGCGGGAGCCGCGGCCCTCGTCCTTGGGCGTCGTCGGACGGAGGACGCGGCCGCCCGTCGGTAGACGCTCGCGGGTACCGGGCCCGATCGACTGACGGCGGCGGCGCGGGTCGCGGCCCCGGCCCGCGCCGACCGGCCGGCCCTCCGGGCGAACTCGGACAGGGCTCGGCTAGGCCGCTACCTCGACCTCGCTTGCGACCTCGAGCACGCGGTCGATGAATAGGTGCTCCCAGACGAGGGCCTTGATCTCCTCGATCTTCTCCCGGTCGGCGATATGCGTCTTCACGAGGAGGTCGTGGATCTCCGATGCGACGGCGTACGTGTCCTCCGGGACGATCGTCGCGAAGATGTCGGCGTGGCGGATCGCATCGATGACGGTCTTGCGCGGTTGATAGCCGCCGGTCAGCACCAGGCCCAGCGCGTCGCCTGCGGCCGGTGCCCCGATCAGGTGCGCGTGGACGATGGCCCCGATCACGTCCTCGCGGTCGCCCGGGACGATGACGAGTGACCGCTCGCCGATCCGCTGCAGCATGTGCTCGGGCTCCATCGCGCCGATGGCGACGCCGCCGATGACCTGGTCGAGGTCGGGTCCGGCGTGGATCGTCTCGCCGTGGATGCCCTCCAGGACCATCGCCAGCGTCGGGTTCGACAGGATCTTGCGGTACGGCAGCACACCGAGCAGCGGGATGTCGTGGCGAGCGAGTCCTCGCTCCAGGGTCCGCGCGAGGTCAGGCTTCGCCGCGAGATCGACCTTGTTGACGATCGCTCCCGCGACCCTGACGCCGGCACGCTCGAAGAGCGCCTTGTTGAGGACGATCTCATCGATCGGCCGGCCGACGCCGCCCTCGGAGACGATCACGGCCGGCGACCCGAGCATCGAGGCGACGACGGCGTTCGATAGGCCGATCACCGCGCCGACCCCGGCGTGTCCGGTGCCCTCGATCAGGAGGATGTCACGGTCCTCGGAGAACCGGGCGTGGGCCGCATGGATCCTGGCCGGCAGGTCCTCGACGACCTTGCCGTCGATGTAGGCCTGGGTGAAACCGCGCGGGATGTGGACCGGGCTCATCTGCCCGAGCGGCTCCCCGAGCTTGAAGACCGTCTTCATGAGCACGGCGTCTTCGTCCGCCGGGACGCCCTCCTCGATGACCGTGCGCTGCCCGACCGGCTTCATGAACCCCGTCGAGAGGCCGCGCCGCTGGAAGCCGTCCATGACACCGAGGCTGACCGTGGTCTTGCCTCGGTTCTGGCCGGTCGCGGCGAGGTAGAGGTGCTTCATCGGGGTTGCGCGCGCCAGGTGGTCCGTATCGGCGAACGGCCGACCCGCGGCATGGGCAGGTTCTAGCCGTGCGCGCCGGTCTTGCGCTCGACGAGGCTCAGCGCGTCGCGCAGGCGGGCGATCGTCTCGGCATCGACCGCATCGGACTCGAGATACGGGCCGAGCCGTTCGAGGATGTCGGTCACGAGCCCGAAGAACACGCTCGCATCGGCGACGAAGAACTGCGGCTCGTTGTTGTAGCGGACGAGCGTGAGGCGACCTTGGAGGACGCGTCGTTCCTCCACGTGCGCGACCTGCGTCGCGAAGTTGTGGCCCTGGATCCCATCGGGGTTGTTGAGGAAGTTGAGCGCGTTGTCGATGGCCAGCCCGAACCGCGCGCGCCACGCCACGAGGCGCTCATGTACCTCGGACGGGATGCGTACCTCGGCGACCTCGTCGAAGACCTCGGGCGCGACGGTGAGCAACCCGACGAGCGTCGTCCCCGCGCGCGGACCGAGCATCACCTGAAGGCTTCGCTCGAGCGTGAACACCTCGGAATCGAAGCGCGGGCTCGTGATCACATCGGTCAGCAGGTCCTCGACGTTGTCCAGGACGCCGGGCTCCGCGACGGCGTTCGCGAGGTGGAGGATCTCCTCCTTGAACAGGAACTTTTCTTCGTGGTCGAGCATGGGCGCCACTCTAGCATCGGCCACTCGGCGTCTCGGGTGACCCGACGGTCCTGCATACTCGCGCCGATCCGCAGGAGGGTCCCGTGCACACACGCTCAGCCACCACCGGCGACGTGGACGCTATCGCGAGTTGCATCGCGCTCGCATTCGCGACCGATCCGGTCTGGGAGCCGGCCCTGCGGCGGTCGGACGGCCGGATCGACCATCACGAGCCGTACTGGCGCCGGTTCGTCGCGGCCGCGGTCGACCAGGGAACGGCGTTCATGACCGACGGTGGCGAGGCCGTCGCCGTCTGGGTGCCACCGGGCGGCGACGAGCTACCGCCGGAGGGGGTCGAGGCCCTCGATGCCTTCCTGGAGGAGCATCTGGACGCCGGCGCGGTCCGCGCCATGCACACGCTGTACGAGCGATTCGAGGCCAGCCGCGCCCCGCTCGGCCCGCACTACTACCTGAGCCTGCTCGCGACGCACCCGGACCATCGCGGCAAGGGCGTCGGCCAGGCGCTCTTGGCGGACAACCTTTCGGCCTGGGATGACGCCGGTGCCCCGGCGTACCTGGAGTCGACGAACCCCGCGAATGACCACCGCTACGCCCGCGCCGGCTTCCGACCGATCGGCGGCTTCCAGACCGTCCTCGATCGCGCGTGGGTCAGCGCGATGTGGCGTGACGTCGGCGGCGCTCCCGCCTCGATCAGAGGCTGAAGCCGGGCGGCTCCCCGAGCGCTGCATGGGCGTGCCTGAACTCGGTCGCGGCGTCCAGGGTCCGTAACCATTCGTAGTACAAGCCCTTGGCGTGGGTGATCACGCCGCCGGCCTCGGCGATCCGTCGCAGACCGTGGTCGTGCATGGCTCCCGGTGAGTAGGTCGCGTCGGCGATGACCGCCACGCGGTACCCGCGGTCGAGCAGCCCGAGCGCCGAGTGGGCGACGCACACGTCCGTTTCCGCACCGACGAGCACGGCGGTCCGCCGACCGGTCGCTGCGACCGCGCTCAGGATGTCCGGAACATCGGCCAGCCCGAAGACGGGCTTCGTGAACGCCGGCGTCCCGGACGGAAGCGCTTCCGCTACGCGAGGGTCCGTGGAGCCGTTCCGGTCGGGCTCTTCCTCGGTGACGACGATCGGCACGTCGAGCGCCGCGGCCACGCGGACCACCCACGCGATGCGGGCGATGACGTCCGCGGGCCCGCCAGCCGCCGCGTCAGCCGGGTCGAAGAAACCCGGCTGGGCGTCGACGACGATCAGGACGGAGTCGTCACGCTCGAGGAGCCGCGCCATCGCCGTTCAGACTGGCCGGCCGCGAACGCAGTCGACGGCAGATCGTGTCTCGAGCTGAAGGGTGGTCAGCCGAAGGCCGACCCGAGCAGGCGACGTAAGCGCACGTCGGAGTGCGTGAATGAGCCCGCGGAGGGTCGAACGCACGGCTGGCCGCCGATCAGCTTGAGAGTTACGGGTAGAGGCCGCGCATCTCCATGGCGTCCGCAACGCGTCGGACCGCGAGCAGATAAGCCGCGGTGCGCATGTCGCACTGCTCACGACGAGCCACGGCCAGGACCTCCTGGAA
>DATNFQ010000086.1:0-3312 GCA_035606295.1 Patescibacteria group bacterium | reverse complement strand
TCCGACGGATCGCATTCTGGGAATCGCATGGCGCTCACGATGCGCAACGGGATCTGCGGCAGCGGATGGATGTTCGAGACGAGCTCCTTCTCGAGGGACTTGGCTTCGATGTCCCCGTCGTATTCCTTCTGGCAGTCGGCGCGCGAACGCCCTGACGCCGCGCACGTCTTCATGAAGTCGACGATGAAGTCCGTGTCGAGGATCACGAGGCCCTTCGTCTGGTCCGGATGCGCGAGAGCTTCGGCGAGCGCGACACCGCCGCCGAAGGACCAACCGACGAATATGTACGGGTCGGGAACGTCGGCAGCCTGCTTGAGCGCGCCAAGCAGCGCGTACGCATCGCCGACGACGCCTGCCATCGTCCGGGTGCCTGGCAGAGCGCTGCTTCCGCGTGTGCCCGCCTGGCTGTACTGACAGGTCGTCGTGGTATTGCCGAGCTTGGCCGCGAAGATGCTCGGGTAGGCGTCGATCCCGGGCGCGATGCCGCCGCCCTCGAGGAGGATCGTCGGGGCCCCGACCCCGAAACACTTGACCTCCAGCTTTCGGCCGCCGCCGACGTCGATCCGGCCGTCGTACACGACAGCGCCAGTACCGGGCGCCGGAGTCGGCGTGGGCGCCGCTGTCGGCGTGGGCGACGCCGGTGAGGCTGTCACGGTCGCTTGGCTCGGCGCCGGCGAAGCCGAAGCGGGGGCCGGCTGGGATGCAGTCGTCCCGGACGAACACGCGACGAGTGACGACGCGACGAACGCGCTGCATGCGAGGACCATGGACCGCCAGGATCGTCGGCGCATCACAACCTACCCTTGCGTCGGCAGAAGTCGCGCTGGATCGTACAGGCCGGGTGTCGGCGGAATGTTGCAGCTCGGCGGGACGACGACCTCGCGGATGCCCAGAGGTGCGACCATCTCCATCGTATGGTGGAAGAGCGGTTCCTCGTCACCGGAGCGCTGGGATGCGTCGGCGCGTGGACCGTTCGTGAGCTCGTCCGCGAGGACGCCGCGGTGGTCGGCTTCGACATCGGCGAGGACCGCCGGCGCCTTCGCCTGATCCTGACCGAGGACGAACTGGAAGCCGTGCCCCTTGTCGCCGGCGACATCACCGACCTGACCTCGATCGAACGCGCGATCGCGGATCACGGGATCACGAACGTGATCCACCTTGCTGCGCTGCAGATCCCGTTCTGTCGGGCCGACCCGCCGCTGGGCGCGCGGGTGAACGTCGTCGGGACGGTGAACGTGTTCGAGGCGGTGCGCCGTCGGGTGGCCGCGGGCGACGCGCTCGGGCCCATCGTGTACGCGGGCTCGATCGGGATGTTCTCGCCGGGCGACGTCGACAGCGCTTCCGGCCAGCTGCGCGAGGACGCCGAGCCGCACCCGGGCAACCTCTACGGCGTGACCAAGCTCGCGAACGAGGGGACCGCCCGTGTCTATTGGACCGAGCATCGACTCGCCAGCGTCGGCGTGCGCCCGATGACGGTCTTCGGTGCTGGGCGCGACCAAGGGATGACGAGCAGCCCGACGGTCGCCATCGCGGCGGCGGTCCTCGGCGTCCCGTATCGCATCACCTTCGGCGGGAGCACGCTCTTCCAGTACACGCAGGACGTGGCACGGACGCTGCTCCTCGCGAGCCGCTCCGCGCCGGTCGGGCCACGGGTCTTCAATCTTGGCGGGAACCCCGTCTCGATCGATGCCTGGATCGAGGCCATCAACGCGGCCGTCCCCGGTGCGACGGACCTCCTGAGCCACGAATCGACGCCACTGCCGTTCCCGGCGGACATCGAACACGCGCGGTTGGTCGAGCTAGGTCCCGTGCCCGTCACTCCCTACCGGGACGCGATCGCCGCGACCGCCGGGATCTTCGGGCGCTTCGCCGCGGAGGGGCGATTGGACGGACGCCAGCAGGGCATCCCCGCGGCGTCGTGATCGCCCTCGGCGCGTGACCCGCCGATGACGGAGTCGTTCGACGTGACGATCGTCGGCGGCGGGATCGTCGGGCTCGCCACGGCGCTCCGACTCCAGCAACGTCGACCAGCGCTGACGATCGCGATCCTCGAGAAGGAGCCCGAGCTCGCGACGCACCAGACCGGTCACAACAGCGGGGTCCTTCATGCCGGGCTGTACTACCAGCCGGGCTCACGCAAGGCGCGGTTGTGTCGCGAGGGCAAGACCGAGATGGAGGCCTTCGCGGAGGCGCATGACATCCCGGTCGACCACTGCGGGAAGCTGGTCGTCGCCGTCGATCCGTCGGAGCTCGCGAGGCTCGATGCGCTCCGTGACCGCGCGGTGGCCAATGGCGTCCCCGGGCTGGAAGTCGTCGATCGCGAGCGGATCCGGGAGCTCGAACCCCACGCGGCCGGGATCCGCGGGCTATGGAGTCCTCGGACCGGCGTCATCGATTTCCGGCGGGTCGCCCTTTCCATGGCCGACGAGCTACGGGCGGGCGGCGCCGAGATCCGCACAGGACATACGGTCTCGGCGATCGATGTCCGCCCGTCAGAAGTCGTCGTGACTACTGGACGAGGCGACGTGACCAGCCGCCTTGTGGTCACGTGCGCGGGTCTTCAGGCCGATCGGGTCGCCGCGCTGAGCGGTGACACCGGGGGGCCATCGATCGTGCCGTTCCGCGGCGACTACTACACGCTCTCCCCGCAGGCGAGCGGTCTCGTCCGTGGCCTGATCTACCCGATCCCCGATCCACGCTTTCCCTTCCTCGGCGTCCACTTGACGAAGCGCATCGACGGGTCGGTGATCGCCGGGCCGAATGCGGTGCTTGCGTTCGCTCGCGAGGGCTATCGACGCCGCGATGTCGACGCGCGCGACCTGGTCGCCGCGCTGACCGATCGAGGCTTCCTCCGCCTCGCCGGCCGCTATCTGCCGACGGGTATCGCCGAGATGTGGCGCGACTGGTCGAAGTCTGCGTTCGTCCAGCAGCTCCAGCGGTACGTGCCTGAGCTTCGGCCCGACCAGGTCACGTTCGGACCGTCGGGCGTCCGCGCGCAGGCACTCGCTCGAAACGGGACATTGGTCGACGACTTCGCGTTCAGCGGTGGTCCGCGGGTCCTCCACGTCCGCAATGCCCCGTCACCCGCCGCCACGAGTTCACTGGCGATCGGATCCGTGCTCGCCGACGAGGCGTTCCAGAGGCTGGACGCCGCGTAGGGCCACTGCGTCAGGCGACGCAGTCGCCCGGTGTCCCGGGCCCTGGGGCCGCCAGCGCGGTCCCGTTGATGACGCTCATCGGCTGCTGTTCGACTGACGTCGTTCCTGGGGTCGCGCTGGCCGTGGCTTCGATGGTCTCCTGGGCCGCGGCCGT
>DATNFQ010000085.1:0-12046 GCA_035606295.1 Patescibacteria group bacterium | reverse complement strand
CGCTCGATCGTCCGCGCCTTTGCCGGCGACTCGACGATCACGAGGTTCTTGGACACGGCCGGGATATTAGCACCGGCTTCTTCGCGCGCCCTCAACGGTGAGCGCGCGACGAGGTCAAGGTAGGAGCCAGCGCGAAGCGCTGTCGCTCTCGGTCAGACCTCGCGGATGCGGCGCAGGAAGTCCTCGTCGATCTCGAGCTCGTCGTCCTCGACGGCCGTCTCCGCCGGGAGTCCGGCGTGGACACCCGCCCCGACCGGGATCGGCAGCGCCACCGCGCCGTCCTCGACGTGGCTCCCGACGACCTCGGCACCGGCCATCGCGGCCTGCGGGATCTCGATGAACGACACGCGGTGATACGGGAAGAGGAAGACCGACTTCGAGTCGTCGACGAAGACCGGCCGCTTGCCGTCGAGCGAGCGCAGGTTCGTCAAGCGAACCACGACGTCGGTCGGGTTGGGGAGCTCGAAGAGGTCGGCGACGAGCGGCTGCTCGTTGCTGATGTGCAGCACAGTGTTGCGGAGCATGTCCGCATCGTGCCTACGGGCACCGCCGCGAGGGATGGCCCGAAGGTCCCCTTACGGGTGGTAGAAGTCGATGACGACGCGGACGCGCCCGTGCGACACCCACACGCCGATCCCGACCCGGTCGTACGCCGAGTTCATCAGGTTCACGTAGTGGCCGCCGTTGTACGGACGCTCGCTCTGGAAGAACAGGTGGCTGCCCAGGACCGCGCTGTAGGGGTTGCCGGAACGGCAACCGAGGTTCTCTGCCCAGCGATAGCTGTGGTAACCGGCTCGGCGCAGTCGATCGCCCGGATTGCCGCCACTGAAGTGGGTGCACATGTTGTTGACCGCGAGCTTCTTCGCGTAGGGGCGGGACACCTTCGTACTGATGCCGGCGTCGAGGCGCAGCGCAGCGACGTTCCGTCCGCCCGGGCTGCTGCAGTTGCCGCTCGAGGTCACCCAGCCGCCGGTGCGCGTGCAGTTCATCAGCTTGAGGTAGTAGCGCTCCACAGAGCCCCAGCTGCCGCTGCCGACGGTCCCGCCACCGGTCCGCGGGATGTGCGTCGTGGTGGCCCGTGCGGTGGCGGCTGGCTTCGTGGCCGCCGCGGGCTTCGGCACGACCGTGAAGGTGCCCTTCGCGGCGGCTCCGATGGGGATGTCGCTCTTGCTCGCGGCGGTCGCGGCGACCGTGGCGACCACGGACGCTCCGTACGGAAGGTTCGAGGACGGATCGAACACGAGGACGTGGTCGTCCTCGAGGAACTGGATCGTGCCCGCGACCCGCTTCCCATCGGCGGTGACGGTGAAGGCGGCACGCGTCGAGGCGTGATCCATCTGGTCGGTGAAGCGGACCGAGATCAGCGAGTCGCGCAGGATCTCGCTCGATCCATCGCGCGGCCGGAAGCGCACGACACCCGGTGCGGCCACGGTCCGCATCGCCAGCGTGAGCGGTGCGATCGCAAGGCCAGAGGCGTCCTTCACGCCATCGACCACGAGACGGTACTTCGTGTCCGGCGCGAGCGGCTGGCTCGGGATGAACGTGTAGGTCGATGCGCCTCCCGCAGCGGTCGAGCGGGTCAACGCGCCTGGAACCGGCGGATCGATCTTGATGGCCGGACCGACCGTGGCCAGGTCCACCGGCTGATCGAACGCGATGGTGAACGACGAATCGATGGTCGCTCGCTTGTCCAGCATGCCGGTCGCGGCAAGCAGGCCGGTCGCCGTGTCACGGGTCAGGAAGGCGGCACGGGCCGGCTTGGTCATGGGCCGCCCGCTCGTCGCCAGGGCACCGGCACCGACCGTTACGGTGTAGTAGGTCGACGGCTGCCAGGCGCCCGTCGGGACGATCGAGACGCGCGTGTCGTCCGCGCTCCACTCAAGCTGGAACGGCACCGCCGGCTGGATCGAGACGCTCGATCCGACGGAGTCGCGCTGCATCGGCGCGCTGAACAGGATGCTGGCGGGCGCGCGCAGATCGATGTTCGTCGCGACCGCCATCCGGAAGGCGGCCTGCGTCAGAGGAACGATGTCGCTCGCCGGTGACGCGTTCGTGACGGCCGGACGGGCGGACGCGATCGCGCCGAGTGCCACGATGCCGCCAAGGGCGATCGCGACGCCGCCGCGGATGAACCTGGATCGGCCAAGGACTGTCGACGCGTACACGCCGAGCAGCACAGGCACGGCCAGGATCGCGATGAGGTACTTCCGCAATACAGGACCCGGCTGCGTGGGCGGGGGCGATCTGGATGGGGGTTCCTAGATACGCCCGCATCACCTGGGGGGCAGATGCGCCCGTCAGGGTAGCAAAGCCTGTCCAGAGCGGGCAACCACCCGTCTCCGACCCTCATCGGCCCCTTCCCAGAAGGATGTCTGGAAACCGAGCATCGTGCCGGCCGGCCGATACCGTCCGTGAGCACCCGTGACAAGTCCTTTCCGCTGGAGCAGGGTGAGCGCAGCAAGCACGGTCGCGATCGGCAGATCGGTCGTCGCGACCAGCTCGTCGACCGTCGCGAAGCCCCCGAGCAGCGCCGACGCGATGACCGCCTCGGTCCGACCCAGCTCCTGCAGGGACGCGGCCGTGAGTGTGTCACCGGCGGGTCTCGCGATCCCTGCATATCCGAGGTCGGCGACGAGCTGGGGGATCCCGGTCACGATCTGCGCGACCGGCGAGAACTCGCGCAGGAACGCCAGGCAGCCGGCCGAGGCGCGTCCATCGAGCGCCCCCGGGACGAGGAAGCAACCCCTGCCCTGTTCGAGGGCCCACGACGCTGTGATCAGCGCGCCGGACTTCGCCGGTGCCTCGACGACGACCGTCGCGTCACTCAGCCCGCTGATGATCCGGTTGCGCTGCGGGAACGTGCCCTGTGTCGGGGCGACGTCCGGCGCGAGCTCGGAGACGATCGACCCGCCACGAGCGACGATCGCGTCACCAAGTCGCCGATGTGCGGCGGGCCCGAGTGATGCGTGGCCTCCGCCGATGACCGCAACGGTCGTGCCACCCGCCCGGAGGGTCGCGGCGTGAGCTGCACCGTCGATGCCGAACGCGAGCCCTGACACCACCGTGGCATCGGCCGCCGCGAGCGCGGTGGCGATCCGCGCCGCGATGTCCCGCCCCGCACCCGTCGCGCGCCTCGTTCCGACGACAGCGACGGAGCGGTCGCGTGACAGCGTGGCGAGCGGCCCTCGGACGTACAGGACGTGGGGAGGCATCGCGATCGCGGCCAGTCGGACGGGGTAGCTCGGTTCCTCGACGGTGATCACGCGGACATCGAGCGCGCGCAGGCGAGCGAGGATCCGTGCCGCAGCCTCGGCCGCCTCGACCACACGCTGAGCGACGTCGTCATCGATCGGGCGTTTGCGCACACCGATGTCGGCCCCGGGCGTGTCGGTCAGGCGGCCTGCCGCTCCCGGACGCGAGGCGTCGGCGAGGACATCCCGCGCTGATCCGTAGCGCTGGAGGAGCGCGGCGAACCCGATCGGACCGAGCCCGTGAACGTTGGCCAGGACGGCCCAGGCGTCGCGCTCCGGGGCATAGGGATCGACCTCGCTCGTGACGGATCCATCCGGGCCCGTCCCGATGCCGATCACTCAGGACGCCAGCGCGGCATGCTTGAGGATCGGCGAGCGGTACCACCCCGCCTCCTCGATGTGCGCCACGTCGATACCGATCGATCCGTCCAGGTCCGCGATGGTCCGCGCGACGCGCAGCAGCCGCTCCGTCCCGCGTCCGCTGGCGAACTCGGCCTCCGCGAGGTCCGCGACCCGGCGTGACGCGGCCTCGGAGAGGCGGCATGCCCGTCGCAAGGCCTGGCCGCGGAGCCGGCCGTTGATCCGCCCGCGATCCCGCGAGGCGCGCGCCCGCGCGGCCGCGATGCGAGCGCCCACCGTCGCGGTGTCCTCTGGGTCCTGCCCGGTGATGAGCGTCGCCGACGGCACACGTGGCATCGACACCCACAGGTCGATCCGATCCCGGAGCGGACCGGACACCCGACGCCCATACCGTTCGATCTCGGGGATCGTGCAGCGGCAACGGTCCTCCGGATACGAGCCGGCGAAGCCGCACGGGCACGGGTTCATCGCGGCGATCAGCTGGAAGCGCGCTGGGAAGGTCATCACTCGCCCGGCGCGGGCGATCAGGATGCGACCCTCCTCGAGAGGCAGGCGGAGCGCCTCGAGGACGTCGCGGTCGAACTCGGGGAGCTCGTCGAGGAAAAGGACGCCGTCATGCGCGCGCGTGATCTCGCCGGGCGACAGGGTCGACCCTCCGCCGACCATGGCCGCGTACGAGAGCGTGTGGTGGGGCGATCTGAAGGGCGGCTGTCGCCGGAGTTCGGTGATCGGCCCCTCCCCTGCCGCCGACGCGACGATGGAGACGGAGAGGGCCGCCGCGTCGTCGAGCGGCGGCAGCAACCCCGGGATCGTCCGGGCAAGCAAGGTCTTGCCGACGCCCGGCGGGCCCGTCATCAGCAAGCCGTGGCCGCCTGCAAGCGCGATCTCGAGTGCGCGGCGGGCACCCGCCTGACCGCGGACCTCGCGGAGGTCCGGCACGGCCGGGCCTGTCGCGGAGAGCTGCCGCGGCACGGCCTCGCCAGGCACCGCGATCGTCACGCGCGGCTTCGCGACCGGCGGGCGGTGCTGCTTTCGACGCCTGACGATGGTGGCTGCCGCCGCAAGTGTCGCGGCGCCGATCACCTCGAGCCCACCGACGAGCCGCGCTTCGTCGACCCCTGCCGATGCGAGCACGAGGCGCTCGATCCCCCGCTCGGCCAGGGCTGCGGCCATGGGCAGGATCCCCGGGACCGGTCGGACCTCACCATCGAGACCAAGTTCTCCGATGAACGCCACTGCCGCCGGCCCGGCACGGACCTGTTCTGACCCGAGGAGGATGCCGATCGCCATCGCGAGGTCGAGCGAGGCGCCGGTCTTGCGCAGCTCTGCCGGCGCCAGGTTGACCGTCAGGCGCCGCGGCGGAAAGGCGAAGCCGGAATTCCGGATCGCGCCACGGACGCGCTCACGCGCCTCCTGGACGGCCGTGTCGGCGAGGCCGACCACCGTGAATCCGGGCAGCCCCGGCGCGACGTCGACCTCGACCCTGATCGGGCGGCCGTCGAGGCCGAACAGGGTGGCGGAAGGGACGACGGCCAACATGCCGTCACGCTACCGAGGAGCGATCACCCCGGACTTATGTGTGCCTTAGCAGCGGCGCTACGACCGCTTTCCCTGGGGTCAGCGCGCCCCGACCGGCTGCGCCTGTGCGGCCGCGGACGCCTTGTCGACCGAGCGGACGAACTGCAGCACCGACGCGCCGAGCGGCGAATCCGCCTTGGTGAACATGAACGGGGCACCCGAGTTGAGCGCGCTGATCGCGCCGCGGTACTCGTTGACGACCTGATGGTCGATGTTCCGGCGGAGCGCGCCCTCGGCGTTCTTCACGTTGATGCCGGTGAACGCGTTCGAGCGGTTGAGGACCAGCTGGACCTTCTCGGGTCCGTAGCCCAGGTGCCCCATCGTCTCGAGGATGAGCCGGACATTCTTGAGACACGAGAGGTCGGCCGTCATCACGACGAACACCGTCTCGGCGGCCTCGAAGACACCGAGGTTGACGTCGTCGAGCCGCTTGTCGACGTCGACCAGGATGTAGTCGTACATCGATGTCAGCTGGTCCGTGATGAACGGCAGGTGCTCGGGTCGGACGAGCTCGGCGGTCTCCGGCGAGGGCGGCGCGAGCAGCAGGTCGATGCCGGAGTCGTGCTTGACGATGACGTTGCGGATCAGGTCCGCATCGATCGAGGGCGCCGTGACGATATCGACGATGCTCTTGCGATCGAGCCCGAGGTCGAGGAAGACGCGGTGGTCGCCGAACTGGAGATTGCCATCGACGAGGCACACCTTGCGCCCAAGCTCACGGTGGAACGCGATCGCCGCGTTGATCGCGATGGTGGTCGTGCCGACGCCACCCTTCGCGCCATAGAAGGCCTGGATCCGCCCCATCGGCGGGCGAGCCAGGAGCGTGTCGCGCGGCGCGAAGCGCGCGAGGAGACTCTTGATACGGGCGAGCAGCTCGGCCGGGTGGAATGGCTTGATGAGGTAGTCGTCGGCCCCGGCACGAAGTCCACGGACCTTCTGCTCGACCTCGCGCTCGGCCGTGAGCATGATGATCGGCACGTGCGAGGCGCCGGCCTCCTGCTCGCGGATCTTCTGGGCGACCTGATACCCGTCGAGCTTGGGCAGCATGACGTCCAGCAGGACGAGATCGGGGATCTCCTGACCCCACAGTCGGAACCCTTCGGCGCCGTCCCCCGCGATGACGACGTCATAGCCCTCCTGCTTCAGCGTGTACTGGAGCAGTCGCTGGACGTTCGGATCGTCATCGACGACGAGGATCTTGGCTGCCATCTGACCTCCAGGGCATCACCGCGAGGGGCACCGGGGTCGACCCTAGCCACCCCGGAGTCGCGATTATAGGTCGCGTTCCCGGTCGCGCAGATCGTGGTCGCGAGCGGCGCGGAACGCCATCCGTAGATGGTCCGTCACGCGACGCTCATAGTCCTGTGGGGCGGTCGCGTGGGAGCGGCTGTGATCGGCGCCGGCGACGGTCCACAGCGCGGCGGTCGGTCCGCCTGCCGCGGCAAGTCGTCGGGCATCCTCGAGCGGGACCGTCGTGTCCGCCTCGCCCTGGATCAGCAGCAGCGGGACAGGTGCCACGAGACCGATGACACGCATCGGCTCCGTGTCGCGTGGGTCCGCACCGAGCCGTCGCGTCGCGCCGTCGAAGGCGCGGGCGGCGAGGAAGTGCCGCAGCGGGGTGCCCATCCGGTTCGCGACCGCGAGCTCCGCCTCCGGGCTGACCGACTCGGCGACGACCGCGGCGATCACCGGGCGCGGTGCGTCGAGCTCGGCTTGGGTAGCGTCGACAGGGGCATCCGCGGCGGCCAGCGTCCCGTCGCCGAGGACCGCGACGGCGGTGATCGCCGCCATGCCGCCCATCGACGTGCCGAACAGGCCCACGCGCCGGATGCCGCGCTCACCGAGCCAGGCGAGAGCACCGGCGATGTCCTCGACCTCGAGCATGCCGAAGGTCGAGGGACCGGCATCCGAGTCGCCGTGTCCTCGGAAATCGAGGCCGAGGACGTTGGCCGTCCGCCGCAGGAACGGGGCGTACTCGACGAGGTCGGGCGCGACAGACCCCGAGTAGCCGTGAAGCACGAGGATCGCCTCATAGGGATCGGGCGTCCAGTCGGTGTCACCGGCCTCGGCCCGGAGCCAGCGAGCGGCGAGCCGGAGACCGTCGCGGGACCGAAGCCTGATGACCTCCCCACCGAGCGCATCGAGCTGAGCGGTGATCCCGGCTTCCCCCGGTGCCACACGCGGCGCATCCAGCAATCGATCGCCGGCGCGTCGTCCGAGCGCGCGCAGCCCCACGACCGAAACGGCCGCCGCAGCCGATGCCGCCATCGCTCGCCTGATCATCGACGCGGCGTCGTCCCGGCCGTCTCGAGGGCGTCGAACACGATCCGGCTCCAGGTCTCGAGGTGTTCGGCGCCCGCGGCGATCTCCGCCGGGGTCGCGAAGGCTCCGGACAGCTTCTCGGTCTCGCGAACGCTGACCGGCCGTCCCTCGGCCTCCGCGAGGATGACGACCCCGAGGTGGACAGCGCCGACCTCGGTCGTGTCGTCGTTCAGCAGCGCATAGGGCGTGAAGACCGGCTCGAATTCTGCGACCAGCTCCTCATGCCACTCACGCCGGAGCCCACCCGCCAAGCCGTCGTCGCCCGGGTCCACGTGCCCGCCCACGCCGATCGACCAGCGGTCGTGCAGCCGGGCGTCCCCGCCGGCCTTCGTCCGTCGCATCAGGAAATAGCGTTCGGCGTCGCGCAGCACGAGGTACGGGATGATCTGCTTGAAGCTCGGATCGACCTCCATCGCCGCCCGCGGCTCGTAGCGGCCGTGGTCCGTGACGACCGCGAGGAATGCGTCGATCCCCTCCGTCCGCAGGCCATACCACGATGCCTGGTCGGGCACGAGGTCGCGCGGCACGACGAGGACATGCTCGACCTCGAGGTCCGTCATCGAGCCATCGAGTCCAGCCGCTCTCGCGCGTCACGCAGGCGCGCCTCGATGGCGGCTGGGTCCGGTCCATCGACCGTGTCGAGGTCGTCGAGCCATGCCTGCAGGATCTCGATCACGTCACGGATCCGCTCAGCGATCGGGCCGGCGTTGGTCGACACGATCCCGCTCCCCATCTCGACGTCGCCCCTGGCAAGGCGTGTCATGTCGCGCCATCCGGTCGCGGCAAGCTCGGCCGCGGCCGGCCATCCGTCGCGGTCCGACCCGGGTCCGCCGGCCACGGCTTCGACCAGGGACACCGCCAGGACGAGCGGCAGATGCGAGATCGCGGCGACGGCGGCGTCATGGTCGGCGGCATCCATCCGCATCGGTCGGGCGCCCACGGCCCGAGCGAGGCCCTCGACGTGATCGCTCGCGGCATCGTCGGCCGTGCCCGGCACGACGACCCATGGACGGTCCACGAACAGCCCGGGTTCGGCCGACGCGTACCCGCTCGTCTCTCGGCCGGCCATCGGGTGCCCGCCGACGAACCGCAGCCCGAGCTCGGCCGCGCGGGCGACGATCGCTGATTTGGTACTGGCGACGTCGGTGATCACGACATCCGGTGCGAGGGCCGAGCGCCACGGACCGGCAAGCGCGTCGAGCTCCTCGAGCACGGTCGGGGCAGGACCGGCGAGCACGACGAGATGGGCGCCGTCGAGCGCCGCGAGAGCCGTCGGAGCCGCGGCGTCGATGACCCGGTCGCGGACGGCCGCTGCCGGGCCCTCCCCGCTCGGTGACCAGGCCACGAGCTCCATCCCGTCGCCGTCGGAGCCACGCTCACGGAGTCCGCGGGCGATGGATCCGCCGATCAACCCGAAGCCGAGGAACGCGATGCGCATCGGGCCGAGTATCGCAGCCGGGCGGCACGACCGAGACGCGTCGCCGAAGCCGCCGCATCGCCTCTAGCTCGGCGTCGATCGCCTCCTACCGATGCGACGTTCCGCGATGCGCCGTTCGACCCCGTCGGGCGGCCCCGGGCTGTCCGGCGGGTTCTGGCGGCGATTCCGTTCGCGCCGTTCCTCGCCACGCCGTTCCGGGTTGAGGAATGCGCCGCAACGCGGGCAACGGCGCTCCTCAGAGAACAGCGAATCGAGCGGCGAGACGGTATAGATCTGGCGCCCGCATGACCAGCAGGCGAGATGCGGCACGGGTGTCGATCAGCCCTTTCCGATCAGCCGACGGCAGGCAGGCCGGCGAGCGCGGCCTCGACCTTCTCGCGCGGGTACTCGTAGTCCTCGAGCGTTCCGTCGAGATACCGCTCGTACGCCGACAGGTCGAAGTGACCGTGGCCGCATAGGTTGAACAGGATGACGCGGGCCTCGCCGGCTTCCCTGGCCGCGAGGGCCTCGTCGACCGCGGCGCGGATGGCATGCGTCGGCTCGGGCGCGGGCAGGATGCCCTCGGCCCGCGCGAACTGCACACCGACCTCGAACGCCGAGCGCTGGTGGACGGCCTGCGCCTCGATGTGGCCACCCTCCTTGAGCAGGCTGACCAGTGGGGACATGCCGTGGTAGCGCAGACCGCCGGCATGGATCGGCTCGGGGATGAAGTCGTGGCCGAGCGTGTGCATCTTGATCAGCGGCGTCATCTGCGCCGTGTCACCGAAGTCATACGTGTACGTGCCCCTCGTGAGGCTCGGAGCGGCCTCGGGCTCCGCGGCGATGACGCGGTACTTGCGCCCACCACGGAACGTCCGGCCCAGCCACGGGAATGTCAGCCCGGCGAAGTTGGAGCCACCGCCTGCGCAACCGATGATCACATCCGGCTCCTCGCCGGCCATGCCCATCTGCTCGATCGACTCCTGACCGATCACGGTCTGATGCAGGAGCACGAAATCGAAGACCGAGCCCAACGAGTACTTGGTGCCCGGGTGCGAGACGGTGTCCTCGATCGCCTCACTGATGGCGATACCGAGTGAACCCGTGTTGTCGGGCGTCGCCTCGAGGACCTTCCGGCCGTACTGCGTGTCCGGGCTCGGGCTTGGGACGACCTCCGCGCCGTACGTTTCCATCAGGATCCGCCGGTACGGCTTCTGGTCGTAGCTGGCGCGGACCATGAAGACCTTGACGTCGAGACCGAAGACCGACCCCGCGAAGGCGAGCGCGCTGCCCCACTGGCCGGCACCGGTCTCGGTGGCCATCCGGGTCACGCCTTCGGCCTTGTTGTAGAACGCCTGGGGAAGGGCGGTGTTGGGTTTGTGGCTACCGGACGGGCTTCCGCCCTCGTATTTGTAGTAGATGTGCGCCGGCGTATCGAGCGCCTTCTCGAGCCGGTGCGCGCGGTACAGCGGGCTCGGCCGGTAGAGTGCATAGGCTTCCCGGACCTCATCGGGGATCTCGATCTCCCGTTCGGTCGAGACGACCTGCTTGATCAGCTCCATCGGGAACAGCGGCGCGAGATCGCCCGGGCCGATCGGCTGGCCGGTCCCGGGATGCAGGACGGGCGGCGCCGGCTCCGGCAGGTCCGCCGCGATGTTGTACCAGGACCTCGGGATACGGCTCTCGTCGAGGACGAATTTCGTCTGACGCGGACCAGCGGCGATGGCAGACATCCGTGACCCTCCCGGAGGTCCCGCCGCCGTGAGGTGGAGCGGTCGGGGCCGCGAGCCTAGCGCGAGCGGCGGCGAAGGCGCAACCGCTGGGGTCGGACGGCGTACGCCGCGCTCATCAGCGTCATGGGCAGGACCAGGATGATGCCGCCCTTCGTGCCCTTGCCGGACGTGCTCTGGCCCTTCGCCTTGCCGCACGGATGGTGCTCACCGCCGACCTTCGAATGGCCCGGCGGCGGACCCCACTTGGTCGGGCACGGTGGGTGGTCCCTGTCGGCCTTCGGCGGGTTCACGACGACCTGTGTGGGTCGCGGCGTCGGATCGGCGGTGGGTTTCGGCGTGGGCTTGGGCGTCGGCTGAGCGGTCGGCCGCGGGGTCGGGTTGGGGGTCGGCTGCGCCGTCGGGCGAGGGGTCGGGTTGGGGGTCGGCTGCGCCGTCGGGCGAGGGGTCGGGGCGGGCGTGGGGCGCGCGGTCGGCGCTGGCGTCGGCGTCGGCGGCTGTGCCGGTCGTTCGGTCGAGGTCGGGGTGCCGACCGGCGCCGGTGTGGGCTGGACGGTCGTCGGCATGCCAGTCGCGATCGGGACGAGCGTCGGGGTGGCCGGGGCAAGAACGCTGCCGGTCGGCGTCGCCGTCGGGCTCGACGAGGGTGTGCCGGACGGCGCGGTGATCGGGCCGCCCGAGGGTGCGCTCGTCCCGCCCGGAGTCCCGGATGCGCCGGTCCCGCCCGTCGATGCAGGCGTCGGCGTGGGCACGACGGCGACCGGCGGTGGTGACGGGGACGTCGATCGCTGCGACAGGCCGAGCCCGCCGGCGCCGAGCACGATCGTCGCGAGCACGAGGTTCAGGATGCCGAGGCTCAGGACGAGTCGGGCGCGTTGGGCGGACGTCACGAGTCGATCCGAAACTCCACTTCGGACAGGTCAGGGGCCCGCTGATGGTACACGTCGTCATCCGCTCCGCGCGATCCACCGAGGGCGAAGAGTGCTACTGGGACGTATCGGGCGGGGCCGCCGCCGGTGATGCTTTCGAACAGGCCAAGCCGGTCGATCTCGCACCGGATCCGGCGGTCGGCCATCGCCGTCGCGAGCCGATCGGCGACCATCGCTCCCGCGGCGACGCCGTCGGAACGGGCGACCGTCAGGTGCGGGCGGAACGGACGCTCCTCGGCCGACCAGCCGGCGTCCTGGAGGGCGTTCTGCGTCGATCGGGCCAGATCGCCGAGTGGTTCCGCGCCGGCTTCCAGGCCGATCCACAGTGTCCGTGGTCGTCGACCCGGCGGGAACGAGCCGGCACCGGCGAGCTCGATCTCGAACGGACCCGGCGCCGACCGGGCGGCCCGCGCGACGACATCGACCGTGGCATCGACGCGGTCGGGGAGTGTCGGGCCA
>DATNFQ010000084.1:0-10338 GCA_035606295.1 Patescibacteria group bacterium | reverse complement strand
TGGGCCTCGGCCCGGGGGACAGGAGCGGCGTTCGACGCGCGGAGCGGGAGCTCCTTGATCGCCAGCGCCGCGACTGCGGCGACCGCGGCTCCGAAGACGCCCAGGTAGAACGTCTGGCCGACCGCGAGGCTGAACGCTCCGTGGATGCCCTCGATGATGTTCGGGACGAACGGTCGGACGACCTCGACGAACTGCGGCGGGACCGCCGCGAGGATCGCGTTGGCCAAGTTCCCCACGCCCGTCAGGTTGTTGATGTCGAACGTCCCCTGACCCTGCTGGAAGCCCTGGATGATCTGGGGCGGCACGCCGGCGGCGGTCATCTGGGGCACGAGGTCGTTCTGGAACGTGTCCGCGAAGATCGTTCCGACGAATGCGAGGGCTACCGAGCCACCGATCTGCCGGAAGAACGTCAGGTTCGATGTCGCCACGCCCATCTGGCGGAACGGCACCGAGTTCTGGATCACGATCGTGAAGACCGAGAACGTCGGGCCGACACCGAGGCCGGCGAGGAACATCCAGAACCAGACGATCGGGAGCGGCGTGTCCTTGGTGAGCTGCGTCATCAGCGCGGTCGACACGCCCAGGAGCGTGATCGCGCCGAACAGGAGCAGCTTGTAGCGGCCCGTCCGGGCGACCAGCACACCGGAGACGATGGAACTGAAGATCAGCCCGATGACCAGCGGGAGTGCGGCGAGGCCGGAATTCGTCGGGGAGAAGCCCTCGACGACCTGGAACCAGCGCGGCAGGAACACGATCGCGCCGAAGAAGGCGAACGCAGCGAAGAAGATCGAAACCATCGACGCCGAGTAGGCGCGGCTCTTCCAGAGGTCGAGCGGGACGATGGGCTCCTTGGCCCGCGACTCGACGAACGCGAAGATCGCCGAGCCGATGAGGCCGATCAGGATGAACCCGCCGACAGTCGGGTCGGTCCAGTCACCGAACTGCTTGTTGGTCAGGCCGATGAGCAGGAACGAGATCGCGATCGTGAAGATCACGCCGCCGAGGATGTCGAAGTTCTTGGTCGCATTCTTCGTCTTGACGACCGGCAGCAGCCGATTGATCACGAAGAGCGCCGCGATCCCGATCGGGATGTTGACGTAGAAGATCCAATGCCAGCCGGCGTTCTCGGTCAGCCAGCCGCCGATGAGCGGGCCTGCCACGAAGGCGACGCCGAAGACGGCGCCGAAGAGGCCCTGGTACCGACCGCGCTCGGCCGGGCTGAACATGTCGCCGATGATCGACAGCGCCACCGGGAACAGTGATCCGGCGCCGATGCCCTGGATGCCCCGGAACAGGATGAGCATCCCCATGTTCTGGCTGAGACCCGACAGGGCCGAGCCGATGAGGAAGATCACGATGCCGATCATGAAGATCGGCTTGCGCCCGTAGATGTCCGAGAGCTTGCCCCAGAACGGGACGCTGATCGTGCTCGTGAGCAGGTAGATCGTGACGGCCCAGACGTAGTAGTCGTTGCCTGACAGCTGCGTCACGATCGTCGGCAGTGCCGGACCGACGATCGTCTGGTCCAGGGCGCCGAGGAACAGGCCGAGCATGACCGCGAAGAGGATCTCCAGCTTCGCGCGTTGGCTCAGGCCCAGGGCTGGGTCATCGTCGAGCGACGGAGTCCGCTCGTCCGCGACCGGGAATGCTTCCATCAAGTCTGTCCTTCCCTACTGCTTTGGCTGCGTGGTCCGCTCGTCACCCGGCAGGGTCGACGAGGATCGTGGAGAGGGGATGGAGGTGCCGTGGCGATCCGGTAGGCCACCGGCCGCATCGACAAGGGCTTCGCGGATCGAGGTGAACGCGGTGCCGACCGCCTCGAGCTCGGTTCGGGTAAGGCGCCCCAGGACGGAGCGCAACAGGTCGTCACTCAGGATGTCGAGGTCGTGGAGCATCTGCTCGCCTGCGGCAGTGACCCGGATCAGGACGATCCGGCGGTCTTCGGGGACGCGGGTCCGTTCGACGAGGCCGCGTTCCTCGATGCGGTCGATCAGCCCCGTCGCATTCGACAGGGAGACGTTCAGCATCTCGGCGAGGCGGCTCATCGGCATCTCGCCGCACCGCTTCAGCGTGTACAGGATGTTCAGCTGGGCCATGCTCAGGCCGATCTTCAGGACGCGCTCGTTCGACAGCACCTTGAGCGTCGTGATGGCGGTCCGGAAGTCGGCGATGATGGGTTCGAGTGGATCGTCTGGTGGCGAGGTCGCGAGCAGCGCGGCCTCCTCCGGAATCATTCGTGTCACGTGAACTATCCTACCAGAATGGAATATCGCGTCAATACCGATGATTGACGCCGAACGCAGGAGTAGTGGATGCGATTCGCCCTGATGCTCGAGCCCCAACAGGGGATGAGCTACGCGGACCAGCTGGCGTCGGCGAAGCGTGCCGAGGCCAATGGGTTCGATGCGTTCTTTCGCGCCGACCACTTCGCGAGCTTCCCGGGCGAGGCCGGTCAGCCGACCACCGACGCCTGGTCGGTGCTGGCAGGCCTTGCGCGCGAGACTGAGCGGATCGGCCTGGGCGCCCTCGTCTCACCGGTCACGTTCCGTCATGCCGGCGTGTTCGCCAAGGTCGTCACCACGGTGGACGAGATGAGCGGCGGGCGGATCGAGGTCGGCGTCGGGGCGGGCTGGAACGATCTCGAGCATCAGCAGCTCGGGCTGGCGTTCCCGCCGATCGAGGAGCGGGCGAACATGCTCGAGGACCAACTGGCGATCCTCCACGGACTGTGGGGCGAGCCCGACGGCTGGTCGTTCGAGGGCATCAGCGGGGTCAAGGTCGAGGACGCGCTGTTCCGACCGCGGCCGGTGGACGTTCCTGGGAGACCGTCGACCTCAGTGGGTGGCAAGCGGCCTCGGATCATCGTCGGGAGTAGCGGTACGCCCCGCTCATACCGACTCGCGGCGCGGTATGCCGACGAGTACAACCTCAGCTCGGCCTCACCGGACCGCGCGGCGGAGGTCAGGGGCAAGCTCGACGAGGCATGCCGCGAGATCGGGCGCGATCCCGAGACGCTGGCACGCTCGACGATGGCGGGTGTCCTCGTCGGGCGGAGCGAGGGGGAGGTCGTCGAGCGGGAGCGGAAGCTCCTCGCGGCTTTCGGGAACGACGCCGAGACGGGCGAGGCCTGGCTGGAGGAGCGTCGGCTCCGCTGGGTCTACGGGACCCCGGATCAGGCGCGTGCCCAGGTGCAGCGGTTCGCGGAGGCCGGCATCGAGCGGATCATGTTCCAGGACTTCATCCCGTGGGACCTCGACATGGTCGATGTCATCGGCGAGGAGATCATCGCGCGGTCCTGATCCAGAGAGGTGCCGGGCCGATCAGCCCTCGGCGGCGTCGGCGGCCTCGCGGTAGCGGTCGACGTCCCGATGGATCGGATCCGGGTCGACGCCGCGCGCGCGGGCGATCCGCTCCGTCAGCAGTTGGAGCGGGCTGGCCGTCCCGAGCAAGGCTGCGACCGGGGAGGGGAGTGACGGCGCCTCCGGGATGACGATGCGTCCGGCTGGCGTGAGCTCGGTCGGCAGATCGGCCGCCGCTTGAGCCGTGAGGATCGCCGCAGCCTCCATGCCGATCGTGCGGGCTGCCCGGAGCGCTCCGGTCGCTCGCTGGAGCCGCGCCTCGCGCGCCTCCCGATCGGACAGGATCAACACCAGGCCCTGGGCGTCGTCCGTCGCTGCAAGATGACCGTGGAGGAACGTCTCGAGGTCCCGGTACGCCGCCGGGATCCAGGTCCCTTCCTCGATCTTGAGCGTCAGCTCGCGGCCCGCGGTCCGGTCAGCGCCGGACGCGATGACGACGATCGATCCCCGCTCAGCGAGGCGGCCAGCCGCGGCCTCGGTGACGTTCGCCCGATCGACGCCGGCTGCGACGAGCGATCGGACAGCCTCCCGGAACTCGCCGTCGACGGCTCGACCCGTGAGGTGCGCTCCGACGGCGGTCGCTGCCACGAGCGGGCTCAGGTAGCCGACGGTGTGGCACCAGCTCTGGTCGAGCTCACCGGTCTCGACGACGACATCCGCGAGCGCCGCGCCAGGCGAGCGGCCGGTGACCGTGATGATCGCTGTTCGTGCACCGGCGGCCTTTGCCGCTTCCAGGGCGGCGTTGGTGGCAGCGGTCCCGCCCTCGTGCGAGACACCGATCACGAGCCCCGTCGACGGCGGGTCGAGCGACAGCTCGAAGGCCTGCGTCGCGACCGGTTCGTGTCGCGCCGCGTGTCCGGGCGGTCGCACGTCAGCCGTCCGGATCGCGTCGCGGAGGATATCCGCGACACCCAGCGCCCCGTGCTCGGACGTGCCACAGCCGGTGACGACGACACGATCGCCGCTGCGCACGGTCCGCCGGATCACGCGCGCGAGCTCAGCTGCCCCACTGCCGACCGCCTCGTGCCGCTCGAGGATCCGCGCGGCGATGGCCGGCTCCGCCTCGATCATGTCGGTCATGTGGAACGGCGGGGTGGATCGCCGGGTCGGCTGCGAGGTCGATACCCACGGATCGGGCATGTCGGGCAGGGGCAGCTCGGGGTCGAACGCGGTCATCTCCATGCGCCCGAGGATACGGGCCGCCGATGGCGGTCCGCGCGGCCGGTTCGCAGTGCGGGCGCCGGCAGTGACGGCCGATCCGTCGCACTCGCATCCGTGGCACGATTCGTGACCCGGGGCGCGACGATGGAGGTAGGACATGCAGGTCGGGCTCATGGCCCCGCAAGGCTGGAAAGGCGATTACGACGGCTGGCCGCCCGCCGACGCCTGGGCACGGACCGTCGAGCTGGCACAGCAGGCCGAGTCGCTCGGCTTCGAGTCGCTCTGGGTGTTCGACCACTTCCACACCGTTCCCGAGCCGACAGACGAGATCACGTTCGAGTCGTTCTCGGTGCTGGCGGCTCTTGCCATGGTCACGGAGCGGGTGCGGCTCGGCCACATGGTCGTCTGCACGGGGTTCCGGAATCCGGCCCTGACCGCGAAGCTCTCGTCGACGATCGATGTGATCAGCGGCGGCCGGTTCGAGCTCGGCATCGGCGCCGGCTGGAAGCGGGACGAATGGATCGCCTACGGCTATGGGTTCCCGCCGCTGGCGGAGCGCCTTGATGCCCTGGGCGACCACCTGGAGATCATCCGCGCGATGTTCGGGCCCGACCGATCGAGCTACGAGGGCGCGATCGCCCATGTGCGTGGGGCGATCAATGTGCCCCGCGGTCTCCAGGAGCCGCGCATCCCGATCATCGTCGGCGGGAACGGACGCCAGCGCACGGCTGGCTACGCGATCCGGTACGCCGACGAGCTGAACTTCGTGTTCATCGAGCCCGATGACATCGTCGAGCGGATGCGTGACGTCCGCGAGCGCTGCCAGGCTGAGGGACGCGATCCGGCGACGCTGCGGTTCTCGCTCTATGAGCGCGATGAGCTGATGCGTGACGCGGGTCAGCCGCGCGTCGATCGCCTCGCGCGCATGCAGGAGATCGGGCTCGACCGGTTGATCGCGTTCCCGACCCGCTGGTCACCCACGCTCGAGGCGCAGGCGGCCTTCGCCACTGACTGTCGCGCGGCCGGGATCAGCCTTTCGGCCCCTCTCGAGCCGGTCCGCGCCTAGGGAAGCAGCTCGATCGACTGCGCGATGGCCGACGACTCGGCCTCGGGGGTGTTCGTCATGCTGACGACGAGCTGGTTGGCGCCGTTGATCAGCATGTACTGCTCGATCGTCGGTGAGGGCGCACCGGTCGCTGTCGACAGCGCGTAGCGCAGGTGGAGCGCCTCGCCCGCTGGCAGCTGGACGCGTTCCGACAAGACCTCCCCGTTCGCGAGCGCCTTGACCTGGGCGAGGTTCGCCTGCTCGAGGAAATCGAGGCTCAGGCCCATGTTCGGGGTCGATAGGACGTTCAGGTTCGTGCCGGCCGTCATGTCCGGACCGAACGCGAAGAGCACGAGACCCTGGGCGGCCATCGCCTTGATCTGCTGCGTGTAGGACTCCGCGAGCTGCGGGTTCTGCGCGCCGGCCGCCTCGATGAGCGCGTCGATGTCCTGCGCCTCGAGCGGGATCCTCGTCCATCCATCGGGCAGCGTGACCGCGAACTTGTGGTCGGGGATCGCGATCCGGCCGGTCGTGGCGACGCTCGCGCCTGCGCTTGGCGACGCCGCGGCGGACGCGCTGGCCGATGCGCTCGGCGATGCCTCGACGGAAGGCGCGCTCGACGTCGTCGGGACGGGCGATGCTGAGGCGGACGCCGGGGCCGACGCTGCCGGCGCGCCGGCACATGCGGCCGCCACGAGTCCGACCGCCGCGAGGCTGAGAAGACGGGCGCGGGCGTTGATCGAGGAAGTCATACGGGTCAAGGGCCCCCAGTCACGGCTCGAGCGGGGTGGATGGGCTCGATGCCGGATGGGACCCTACCGGCGTTGGTCCCCCGCGTCCACACCCCGATGGTCCGGGCGGCGCGGGAGCGACCCGAAGCGACGGAGCGGCCCGTACCGGAACCAGACCCGCCCGACCAGGAGCTCGACAGGCACCGGTCCGAACTGGTTCGAATCGATGGGAGCGCCGTAGCCTGCGGCGGTCGTCGCGATCTCGTCTGCGTCGGAAACGAGCCACGCCTCGTCATCGGCGAGCTCGAGATAGCCCTCGCGGAACGGGATCCGGTCGCCCGGCGTCCCGGCGACCCGCTTGACCGCCAGCGTGCCAGTGTCCGGTTGGTGGAACGCGACGAGCGATCCGCGGCGCGGCCAGCGGGCCGTGGTCGGGTCCAGGAGGAGCCAGTCACCCTCCGCGAGTGTCGGCTCCATGCTTGCCTGGCGGATCGCGATGCGCCACGGACCGCGGAGGCGGTGTCGCAGCGATTCGGTACGACGAGGCCCCGCCGCTCGGCGGGGCCTCGGGATGCGCATCGGGGAGGGCTCAGCCGGGGCGACCGGCGACCCGCGTCTTCTCCTCGCCGCCGGTCGCCTTCCAGGCGGCGTCGATCTCGTCGATCATGTCGAGGAGCTTCTGGCTGTCCGCGGTGTCGGTGGACGCCTTCACCTTCGAGACCTGCTTGTTCGCGTTCCAGAACATCTCATGCAGGTTCGGGACCTTTTCGAGGTGCTCCGGCTTGAAGTAGTCGTGCCAGAGGACGTCGAGGTGGTGCTTGACCAGCTCCGCGCGCTCTTCCTTGATATGGATGGCGCGGCCACGGAACGTCGGATCCTCGTTGGCAGCGTACTTCTCGAGGATCCTGTGGCACGACTCCGCCTCGATGCGAGCCTGCTCGGGGTCATACACGCCACACGGCAGGTCGCAGTGGGCGCTGGCGGTGGTGGTCGGCGCGAGCCAACGAGTCAGTCGAGACATGGGACTCCTTCTCTCTGGGTCGAGGGGTATCCACCCTAGCGTCTCGGGAAGCGCCTCGAAGTCTCCGAGCCGCCCCGGGCCATGTCAAACCACATGTCAAACGGATCGATCACCGCCGCAGCGACCGTCAGACCCGTCTCCGTGCACAAGGCGTGGCGACCTCCAGCACGACTCGCGAGCGACCGCCGCGGGTATCATCGGGCCGATGACGGACCGAGGGCTGCCCAGCGCGGACGGTTCACCGGCCTGCCCGTTCGTCGCTCTTGAAGACGACCGGGATGCGCGTGCCGACCGACCGGACCATCGCCATCGCTGTTTCGCCGAGGCACAGCCGGCTCCGCGCGCGCTCGCCCATCAAGAGGCGTACTGCCTGTCGTCGGCGTTCCCGGTGTGCCCGACCTTCCAGGACTGGGCGCGCCGCGAGGCTGCGCATGCCGTCCCGGGCGCCGAGGAACGTGACGGCGAACCGGGCGCAGCCGCTGCTTCCCTGGTCGCGGTGAGTGCGATGGACGACGACAGCGGCATCGATGACGACGAGGATCCGTGGAGTCAGCCGCCCCAGGACGTGCCGATCGAGGAACGACCTCGCCGCAACCCGCCGCGCGATTGGGCGGCTCCGCCGCCGTGGGCGTCAACGGGCGCGGGCGCGGCTGCTGGTGCGGCCGCCTCGGCCGGTCCGCCCCGCAACGAGACGCCGAGCTACCTCAGCTCATCGGAGGAGGGGCAGGGACTCGCCGGGAGCGCTGCCGACCGTCTGGCCCGTGGCCAGGATCTCGATGCTGAGTGGGCCCCTCGTCCGCCCACCCGTCCCCAGCCGTCATCCGTCGACGCCTCGTCGCCCGCAGACCCGGATCTCGCTGGACTGGTCAGCAAGGCTGCCCGAGATGCCGAAGCGTCCGAGTCGCACGTCGAGGTCCGTCCCCCGCCGACCAAGGCCGGCCGACGCCCCACGGTCAGCTCGACCCGGGATAAGAACCGCGACCGTGATCGAGCGGCCGCTGCGGCTGCCGCCGGTGCCGCCGCGAGCCAGCACGACGGCCCGTCCTGGGAGAAGGCCCGCCGCTACGAGGCGTATCCGTCGATCAAGGCACGCGCCAACCTCTCAGGGATCTCCGGCGTCCCGACGATCGCGATCCTCGCTGGCGGGGTCGTGCTTGCGGCGGTGATCCTGTTCTTCCTGCCGGGTGTCCTCGGTGTCGGCCGCGATGGTGGCGGCGGTGGTGGTGCAGCGTCGAGCGCGAGCCCGTCGTCGTCGGTCGAGGCATCAGCCTCGCCCTCGCCCACGCCGATCCCGCAGCCGACGCCGCAGGTCTATACGATCAAGACCGGTGACACGCTGTCCAAGATCGCGCGGAAGTTCAACGTCACGCTCGACGCGCTGCTGGCCGCGAACAAGGACACGATCAAGAACCCGAACCGGATCCGGGTCGGTGATGAGATCGTGATCCCGCTGCCCGAGACCCAGGAGGTCCCGGCCGAGACATCCGCGTCGCCGTCCGCCTAGCGTCCGCTCGGCCGCCGGCGCCAGCGGCGCCAGCGGCGCCGTGGACAGGCGTCGCGACTAGCGCGGGGCGATGTTGATCGCGGTGATCCGCCCGGCTTCCACGCGGAAGGTCGCGTCGATGTGCTGGGTCGGGGCTCCGGGCCTGACCACGAGGAGATCCGCCTCGTAGGTATTGCCGGTGTCACGGATGTCGCCCGGGATCATCCGTAGCCCGGTATCGCTCCGGAGGAACCAGCCGCCGACGCGCTCCACGCCGCGAAGCGTCTGCACGTTGTCACCGACGTGCACGCGCATCTCGGTCTTCTCGTCCATCATCGCGACCGCGCCTTCGCGGTCGCCGGAATTCAGCTTCTCGAAGAACTCTTCCATCGTCTCGACAGCACCCATGGCCGGAGTGTAGCGTCGGGTGCCCATGGCCGCCGTCGACCCGTCCGTCGCGCCCCTCGAAGCGGTCTGGCCCCTCTTCGAGCTGCGGATCCGCTCCGAGAATCTCGTGCTTCGCCTCCCGACCGACGACGACCTCGTGCCGCTGCTCGCGGTCGCCAAAGCGGGTATCCATCCACCCGACGAGATGCCGTTCGGTGTGGCTTGGACGTCGGCCGAAGGGCCCGCGTTCGATCAGGGGTTCCTCGCCCATCACTGGGACGGCCGGGCTCGGTGGTCGGTCGACGAGTGGCGGCTGAACCTGATGGTCGAGATGGACGGTCGACCGATCGGCGCACAGAGCGTCGAAGCGCGGGCGTTCCCGACGCATCGCACGGTCGATACCGGGTCGTGGCTCGGTCGCGCGTTCCAGGGTCGAGGCCTCGGGAAGGAGATGCGTTCCGCGGTTCTTGCCTTTGCCTTCGACGGGCTGGGAGCGCGGTTCGCCGAGTCCGCGGCGTTCCTCGACAACGCGGCGTCGAACGCGGTCTCGCGCGGGCTCGGCTACGACGAGAACGGACGCGGATCGCTGGCGCCCGAAGGCATCGCGCGCGAGACCCAGAAGTTCCGGATGTCGGCCGAGCTGTGGCGGTCGCGTGAGCGCCCACCCGTGGTGATCGAAGGGCTTGACGCGTGCCGGGAGATGTTCGGGATCTGATGGCGCGGCGCGTCGCCCGTTAGAACCCGCCGCCTGCGCCACCCCCGCCGCCGCCCGAGCCGCCACCACCGAAGCCGCCGCCGCCCCCGCCCGACGACGCAGGCGAGTTCCCGATCGTCCCGAGCGCCGACATCATGCCGCCGATATCTGGCACCGGTGAGGCCGAGAAGATGGAGCCGCCGCTGCCGGACGCAAGGCCGCCGGCGAACGATTCACCGGACGACGTCCGGTACCAGCCCGGGAAATAGGTCGAGGACGCGAGCTGTGGCTGCTGCTGGACGTCCTGGAGCGAACGCTGGAGGACGCTCTCGATCGGGCCCTGCAGACCGAGCGCCGTGCCCCAGACGACCGCCTGGTCGGGCGTCTCGAGCCAGGTCAGCCCGGCCTGGTCGACGACCTGCTGCATCGAGCGCGCCTGCTCCATCGTCTTCTCGAG